>JARXAG010000136.1 GCA_029866055.1 Burkholderiaceae bacterium | reverse complement strand
GCGACCGTATGAGGCCTTACCGCCCGCCCCGTTACTTCGAGTGCTGGCTTCTACAGAATCGTGTGAGGCGATGGCCTGCGTATTCATGCCGTCTGTCCTTTGCGTTGGCTGAGTTTGCGCACCAGTCCCACAATGCCTTGCGGTAAAAAGATTGTGACGAGTACAAAAATCAGGCCAAGCGCATACAACCAAAATTCAGGAAACACACTGGTAAACCACGTCTTCAAACCGTTGATCGTGCCGGCGCCAATGATGGGGCCAATGAGCGTGCCGCGCCCACCCGTTGCTACCCAGATCACCATTTCGATTGAGTTCTCGGTCGACATCTCGCCCGGATTAATGATGCCAACTTGTGGCACATATAGGGCACCCGCCACCGCGCATAACATTGCAGACAGTGTCCAGATGAACAGTTTGAAACCGAGTGGCTCGTAGCCTAAAAAGCGCAAGCGACTTTCAGAATCACGAATGGCCGTCAGTACCCGACCGAGTTTGGATTGTGTGATGGCGCGACCTAACACGAGTGCACCTAACAAGGCTGATAGGCTGACCCAGTACAACACTGCGCGGGTGCTGGCCGAGGTGATGTCAAATCCAAGAATCTTTTTAAAATCGGTAAAGCCGTTATTGCCGCCAAAGCCTGTTTCGTTTCTAAAAAATAACAGCATGGCCGCAAAGGTGAGGGCTTGAGTGATGATCGAAAAATACACCCCTTTGATGCGCGAACGAAAGGCGAAGTAGCCGAATAAAAAGGCAAGCAAGCCTGGTACGGCTAGCATCAAAAACATGGCGTACCAAAAGTGTTCGGTAAACGACCAAAACCAGGGGTAGGTTTTCCAGCTCAGAAAGGTCATAAAGTCGGGCACGATATCCGCGGATGCTTTACCCGCACGCATTAAGTACATGCCATGGGCGTAGCCCCCCAGCGCAAAAAATAAACCATGACCTAAAGACAAAATGCCGGTGTAACCCCATACGAGGTCGAGCGCGAGTGCTGCCATCGCATAGCAAATAAATTTACCGATCAGACCGATCGCAAACGAAGACACGTGTAGCGGATGCCCAACCGGAAACATCAGGTTAAGCACAGGCAAACAGGCAAACACGCCCACGACGATTGCGATCGCGGCCCAGGCGCGAGGCGAATATAGCGCGGTGGGCGCAGAGGATAAGGAGATTGTGGCGGCGGGCGCCATTGTGGCTACACTCATTCTGCACTTCTCCCTTTGGGTGCAAACAGCCCTTGTGGGCGTTTTTGTACAAAGAGCACGATGAATAACAAAATCGCGATTTTGGCGATTACGGCACCCCAGAAGGGTTCAATAAATTTATTCAGAGCACCCAGCCCCATCGCGGCGACTACCGTGCCAGCAAGTTGTCCGACACCGCCCAGCACCACCACCATAAATGAATCCACAATATAGCCACGGCCAAGATCAGGCCCAACGTTGCTTAACTGCGATAACGCAACGCCAGCCAGGCCTGCAATCCCAGAGCCCAACCCAAAGGCCAACATGTCGATGCGCCCAGTGGGTACGCCGACACAGTCTGCCATGCGGCGATTTTGTGTGATCGCTCGAACAAAAAGACCTAGCCGCGTGTGGTTCAAGACCAACCACACCACAACCACGACACATAGTGCAAAGCCAATAATCACGATACGGTTGTAGCTCAATGAAAGATTGCCTAAGACGGTGACGCCCCCGCTCATCCAGCTCGGGTTGGCGACTTCGACGTTTTGCGCGCCAAATAAACTGCGCACGGCCTGCATTAGGATCAAGCTGATCCCCCAGGTCGCCAGTAAAGTTTCAAGTGGTCGACCATAGAGCCAGCGGATCACGGTGCGCTCAAGCGCCATCCCCACCAGCGCGGTGACGATGAAGGCGACCGGTAAGGCGGCCACGACATACCAGTCGATCCAACCAGGCAACCATTGCTTAAACAGACCTTGAACGATGTAAGTGGCGTAGGCGCCGATCATTAAGAGCTCCCCATGCGCCATGTTGATCACGCCCATGAGGCCAAAGGTGATCGCTAGGCCGAGTGCGGCCAGTAACAGCACGCTACCGAGGCTGATGCCAAAGAAGAGATTGCCCACCCAGGCCACAACGGTTTGATGCCATTCAATTTGAGCGATGGCGGTTTTTGCTGCCGCGCGCACGTCAGCGTCAGGCTCAGAGAAAGCGCCAGTGGCGTCAGGCGTGACCATCGCAGTCAATAAGGGTTTGAAGCTTGCATTTTTGCTGTCGCCAAGTAATGCCACTGCGCGGCGCCGCGTTACGGCGTCGGTACTTTTAATCGAGCCGCTTGCTAACGCGACATTCAAAGCACTTTTGATGACTGGGTCTTGCTCGGTTTCAAGTGCGCGCTCAAGCAAGGGCGCGCGCGCAGGATCGGCTTCTTTTTGAAGGCGTTGTGCGGCAGCTAAGCGCACGCTGCGCTGGGGCGAAAATAGTTCAGCGCTTGCAAGCGCCGCTTGAAGTGCACTACGCAGTCTATTGTTCAGCGTAAATTGCTGAGCATCTGCAGGAGCCACAACCGTTTCACCGGTTGTGGGATCAAGCGCTTTACCTGCTCCGACCACTAATAAAACTTTTTGATCAGAGGTAATCAGAACGTTGCCCGCCCCCAACGCAGCCAACACTGCGGCTGCGCCAGGAGAGGTGAGTTGCCCCAACGCTGTAATCGACTCTACCTTCTCGGTATTGGTGTCGCCGGCCAGACCGCTGAGGACTGAGCGCTCGACCAAGTCGGCGGCAACGCTGCAGTGCATCGGTAACGCGAGCAGCACAACTAGCAGCCACCGTTTTAAGGTAGGGTAAATCAAGAACATGTCGATGCAATCTCATAGTGTGGCGAATTACAGGCCTTGCTTGCCTTCGTTACCCGCAATGAAGGGGCTCCAAGGCTGTGCACGAATCGGGCCTTTGCTTTTCCAGACCACGTTGAACTGACCGTTCGCCTGAATCTCGCCGATGTAAACCGGCTTGTGCAGATGATGATTGGTCTTGTCCATCATGATGGTGAAGCCATCGGGTGCCGCAAACGTTTGACCGCCCATCGCCGCAATCACTTTGTCGGTATCGGTTGTTTTAGCGGCCTCTACGGCTTGCTTCCACATGTACATGCCGACGTAAGTGGCCTCCATTGGGTCGTTGGTCACGGCAGTGGCGAAATTAGGCAGATTCTTGGCCTTTGCGTAAGCTTTCCACTTAGCGACAAACTCAGTGTTCACTGGGTTCTTAATTGACTCAAAGTAGTTCCAGGCAGCCAGGTGACCGACCAAAGGCTTGGTGTCTACACCACGCAGTTCTTCTTCGCCCACTGAGAATGCCACGACTGGCACGTCGGTGGCTTTCAGGCCAGCGTTACCAAGTTCTTTGTAGAACGGTACGTTTGAGTCACCGTTGATGGTTGAGATCACAGCAGTTTTGCCACCGGTCGCAAATTTCTTGATGTCAGCAACAATGGTTTGATAATCAGAGTGACCAAACGGTGTGTATTTCTCGTCGATGTCGCTCTCTTTCACACCCTTAGAAATCAAGAAGGCGCGCAAGATTTTGTTGGTGGTGCGTGGGTACACATAGTCGGTGCCAAGCAAGACAAAGCGCTTAGCGCCGCCGCCGTCTGCACTCATCAGGTACTCAACAGCTGGGATCGCTTGTTGGTTCGGTGCGGCACCGGTGTAAAACACGTTTTTCTCAAGCTCTTCGCCCTCGTACTGCACGGGGTAGAACAGCAGGCTGTTGAGTTCTTTAAAGACGGGTAATACAGACTTGCGAGACACCGAGGTCCAGCAACCAAAGACCACTGAGACTTTGTCCTGAGCAATCAATTGACGCGCTTTTTCAGCAAACAAGGGCCAGTTTGAGGCAGGGTCAACGATCACGGCCTCGAGTTTTTTACCCAAAACGCCGCCTTTGGCGTTGATTTCGTCGATGGTCATTAAGGCAACGTCTTTCAACGCTGTCTCAGAAATGGCCATCGTGCCTGAAAGCGAATGCAAGATGCCAACTTTAATGGTGTCTTGAGCAAAAGCGGTACCTGCAAAACCCGTCATGGCTAGAAGGCTAGCGGCGGTCAACTGCTTTAGAACTAATCTGCGTTTCATTTATTAACTCCTGAGTAGATCACTGTTCGGCTGCGCCGGTTCAAGGGCCGCATAGAGTCCTTTAGGTTGAGGGCTATGCTTGATTGGTCTAAAGCAAAAGTTATGCCAGCTTTTCGATGAGGTTTGACTTTTTGATATAAATATCCCTCGCGGATTGCTCTGAATTGCCGAACGAACGGGCACGAGCTTGGGTGTGGCATTCGTTATGGTGCTACAGCCTGAAGAATGGGGCTGAATTCCTAAGAACGGTTTGGGCGAAGGGATCGAGTTCGAGGCGCGGCGCACGGTTTTGGTGCGACAGCCCGCTTTCATGCCCTAGATGCGTGAAACGCACCCAACGGGTGCATTTTTCTTCTGGCGCAGGCGTTGTCGTAAGATGTGCGGTGTATCGGCTGCATCGAGTGCGCTGAGTGTGTTGACTACCTTGGTTGCTTTGCCAGTCGTGCAAGCCGTTTAACCCTAAGTTTTTTTGCGCCTTAAATATGAGCACCTCTTCAAATTCAGAGCACCCCAGTGCCCAAACCCAACAGCCGCTGCCCGATACGATGGCACTTCGGATCGGTCGGATTCAGGCACGGATGGCGCAGGCGTGCGCACGCGTCGGGCGCGACCCCGCTGAGGTCGAGTTATTGCCCGTGAGCAAAACCTTTGACTCGAATGCGATCCGCGAGGCGCTGGCCTTGGGCTTTACTCGGTTTGGCGAAAATCGCATGCAAGAGGTCGCTCAAAAGGCGCCGCTATTAGAAGATTGCAATGTCCATTGGGTTGTGATCGGGAGTCTGCAAACCAACAAGGCTAAAGAGGTGGCACGCTATGCCAGCGAGTTGCAGTCACTTGATCGGCTCGAGTTGGCCGAGGCGCTTGAGCGGCGGTTGCAGCTCGAGGGTCGTACTTTAGACGTGCTGGTGCAAGTTAAAACTTCTACCGAAGACACCAAGTCGGGGCTTGAGCCCGCAGAACTCGTACCGTTTTTAAAGCAACTGTCGCAATATCCCAGCTTGCACGTCAAAGGCCTGATGACGATGGCCGTGCTCTCAGACGACCCTATTGCTGTACGCAAATGTTTCTCGCAGTTACGCGAACTGCGCGATCAAGCCCGGCAAGAAGGCATCGCAGGGATTTCGCTTGAGCGCTTATCGATGGGCATGAGCGGCGACTTTGAATTGGCGATTGAAGAAGGCTCAACGGAAATCCGAGTGGGGTCGGCGGTCTTTGGTAGCCGCGCAGCCCCAGCCTAAGGACTGACTGCTGGTGTTGAGTGCTCAGTACTGAGCACTGAACACTGAGTACTGAGTGCTTGGTACTCAGTGCTTCATACCGCCGTGGCCTTGCTCGCCCGCGCTGCCTGGGTTGAAGGTTGAGGGCTTGACGGTAAAGTTCACGCGTACCTCGCCGGCTTTTTCAAATTTTAAGACGACGGGCACTGAGTCACCCTGTTTAAAGGGCCCCGTGAGCTGCAAAAACATCAAATGAAATCCACCAGGGGCGAGTTTTGCCGAGCCCTTGGCAGGCACGTCGATACCTTGCACTTGGCGCATTTTGGCCACGCCGTTCTCAGTTATGACGGTGTGTAGCTCGAGCCGGTTCGACGCGTCGGATTGAGCGGACAGTAAGCGATCGCTTACGCCAGTGGGATTGTTAATTTGCATATAGCCTGCACCGTTTGTCTGCCCAGGCACCGAGCCACGCACCCATAAATCATTGATCTCAAGCGAGCCCGCCTTAAAGTCAGCAGCGTGCGCCACTGCCAGCGTGGCGGCACTTAACGTGAGTGTGGCCACCAGTCGGCCTAGCGTATTAAGAGTGTGACGAATAGTCATAATGACGAACCTCAAGTTTAGGGATGACAAAATCTTTGCTGTGGTTGCTACTGTACGCTTAACGTGCCACGCATAATTGGTGAGTGGCCAGCAAAGGTACACAAAAAAACATACTGTTCGCCGGCTTTTAGTTGCGCCACAGCGAACGTCACGCTGGTTGTTTCGCCGGTGCCGATCAATTTGGTATGGGCAATCACTCGCTTATCCTTTTGATCGACGTGATGGGCGTCAGCGCCCGCTAACATGCCTGTACGCGCCACCCCATCCAGATCACTTTTTTTTGTTAGCACCCAGTTATGTGACATGGCCAGAGGCGGCAGATGCCCCTTGTGTGTCAGGGTAACGGTGAAGTCTTTGCAAGCGGCTGGCACCGAGATGTGCGAGGGTGCGAAACGGAGTGCGTCATCTGTTTGTAAGGTGATACTGCATTCAAGTGCGCTGGCCGCAGTGGTTGCTGTACTCAACAGCACAGCTGCGAGGCGCGCAGCCCAGAGCAGGCCTCGCTTGCGTGTTAATACATCAAAGTGCTGTTGCATAGTGTGTTCACTTATTAGCAGGCTGTTCGAGCAATCGCTCTGACAAACTGGCCATGACCTCGACGTTCAATATGACCCTCGAGTTCAAGGGTAAAGAGTTCAACTTGTAATTGCGCCGGTGCTAAACCGGTGCGACGCTGCAGTTGCTCTTCAGTGATAGGATCGTAGCCGATTGCGTTCCAGATAGGTGAACTTGGTATCAACACCTGAAGTCGCCCGAGCCCGGGCGCGGCGCTTGATACCGTCGTGGTGTTTACGGCTAAATGGTTGCCTTGACCGCTAAGTGGCAGCTCGTGTTGCAAAACCTCAGGGATTGAGGCTTTGGTTACGTTGCGTGCAAACGTTGCGCTGGGTTGTAATTCGGACAGGATATCGGCCCCCGACTCCACGAGCTTGGCGCCCTGTTTGATCAGGGTGTGGGGGCCGCGTGAGAGCGGTGAGTGAATCGACCCCGGGATAGCAAAAACCTCGCGCCCCATGTCAACAGCCAGTCGGGCGGTAATCAGTGAGCCACTTTTTAGTGCGGCTTCAACCACGACCACCCCAAGGCTCAGCCCAGCCACGATCCTGTTGCGCTTTGGAAAATGTGCTGCGAGTGCTGGGCGACCTAATTCAAACTCAGACAAAATCAAACCATCTGCCGAAAGGATGCTGTCAGCAAGAGCGCGATGTGACGCTGGATAAACAACATCGGCACCCGTCCCTAAGACGGCGATGGTGCCACCGTGTTCTTGCCCGGCTTTAAGAGCGCCACGGTGCGCTGCGGCGTCGATCCCGTGGGCTAAGCCGCTCACGATGGCAAAGCCTTGTTGCGCGAGATATAAGGCAAAGGCTTGAGCGTGATCAAGGCCGTCAGGCGTTGCGTTACGTGCACCAACTATCGCGAGCGCGTCTTGTTCGAGCCGACGCACGGCCCCACGCGCGTAGAGCACCAGTGGAGCATCGGGCACTTGCCGCAAGCGCTCGGGGTAGAAAGGGTGGGCCGGAGTGACAAGTGCTTGGCCTGGTTCGTGCGCCCATCGTAGTGCGCGCTCAATGTATTTAGCCCCGTCAAGGCTTAACGGTTGTGCTAGCTGGGCAGCCAGAGGTGCAGAGAGTATGGAGCGCAGCGTGGCATACGACGCTTGATACAGCGCGCTTGGCTCATCAAACGTTTGTAACAGTCGGTGGGCTTGTATCGCGCCAATGCCAGGTTGTAAGCTTAAGCGTAGCCAGGCGGCAAGCGCCTCGTCAGAAAGAGTATTTTGCATGCCGCCGAGTGTGCCACGGACAGCGTTGCTCACCCAAGCGAAAGTAGGCTCAAAATATCCACCGCGCCTAACCGAGCGCAAGTGACATTCAACGTGCTGTCGCGCTTAACCGGGTGTATCAACAGTTCGGTTAAGCGCGCAGTTCAGCCTAGCATCAGACTTTAATTCTCGACCTTGATCCCGGCATCGCGAATCGCCTTGCCCCAAAACGCGTAGTCTTTGGCGATGTAGTCAGCAAACTCTTTAGTTGAGCCATACAAGGGCACCAAGCCTGCCGCATTGAGTCTTTTGCCAACCTCTGGGTCTGCTGAGGTCTCAATAAACGCTTTGGCAAGAGTGGCAATGATGTTGTCAGGTGTTTTTGGAGGAGCGACCACGCCCACCCATGATGGGGCGACCACAGGTGTGCCTTGCTCGGTTAACGTTGGGATTTCGTTAATCAGCTCGACGCGTTTTGCAGAAGCCACGCCGTACGGAATGAGCTTGGTTTTAAAGCCTGCCGCCAACGGGGCTGGTACTAACGCCAGATCAACCTGACCACCCATTGCCGCTTGGGCTGCTGGCGCAGCGCCTTGGTAGGGTACGTGCAGCATGTCGGTTTTTGTCACCTGAAGAAACTGTGCCATGGCAATATGACCGGCGCTGCCATTGCCCCAACTCGAATAACTGAGCTTGCCCTTTTTTGCCAGGGCAATGAGTTCGGGTACGTTTTTAGCTTCAAGACCGGGACGGCCCATCAACACAAAGTTCACGACCGCTGCTGGTGCGATCGGCACAAACTCTGCCGAAATAAATTTTGGGTTGGGATAGAGCGCCGGGTACATCGAATAGGTGTCTGCGCTTGAGAGCAGCAGGGTGTAGCCGTCGGGGGCAGAATTAAAGACGGCCTCGTGTGCGACGGCACCATTCGCGCCCGCACGATTTTCAACGACGACCGTTTGCCCAAGCTTGTTGCCTAGTGCGTTGACGACGATACGAGCGATCGTATCTGAGCCGCCGCCTGGTGGGTAAGGCACAATCAGCTTGATAGGTTTAGTGGGTGCCCAGGCTGCAGGCGCTTGGGCGGCTGCGATAAACGGCGTTGCACCAAGGGTTGCGGCCAGTGCGAAGCCTTGAAGTAAACCACGCAATTTTTTTTGTACTGGCGCTACCTGAGTGTCTTTTGCACGCTGGGTGAGTTTCATGATGTCTCCTTGCAGTTGTTTGAGCGAATTGCTCGGGTCGGGGTGAATCTTATGTTTTGGTGATTACTTACCGGTAAATTTTGGTGGACGTTTTTCGTTAAAGGCACGAATCCCTTCCATGCGATCCTCTGTCGCGACTAGGCGACTGTACGCTTCTACTTCAAAGAACATACCCGTACGCATATCCATTTGCAAGCCAAAGGTGATTGACTTTTTGGCTTGCCGCACAGCAATGGGGGCATTGGCAAGAATGCGTTGTACGAGTTTCATGGTCTCGTCGTATAGCGCTGCTTTGGGATACACATGATTGAGCAGGCCAAAACTCAATGCCTCTTGCGCATCAAACGGGTCGCCGGTGAAGATGACTTCTTTGGCGCGTCGAACGCCAATCGCGCGCGGCAACTGTTGTGTGCCACCGCCCCCCGGCATGATGCCGCGCTTGACTTCAGCAAAGCCAAAGCGTGCATTGTCTGAGGCAACGATAAAGTCACACGACAAGGCGAGTTCAAGCCCGCCTGCGATGGCCGCACCGTTGACGCACGCAATCGTGGGCACCGGGCAATCATAAATCGCGCGCGCCATGCGCTCAAACAAATAATGCTGGGTGTTGAACTGCGCATCGGTCATGCCATCGCGCTCTTTGAGATCAGCCCCGCCACAAAAAATGGTTTCGCCAGCACCCGTTAACACGACGCAGCGAAACTGCTCGGGCGAAGCCTCAAGCGTGCCGAACACTTGTATCAACTCTTCGCCCATGGTGGTGTTCAGGGCATTAGCGACTTTAGGGCGATTCAGTTGAACGACCAGCAGTCCTTCAAAGGGCGAGGACAGTGCGAGCGTTTGATAAGGCGTGGCAAGATTAATCGTAGCAACAGACATCATGTCTCCGAGTTGGTTTGCTGGTTGGCTGGGTGTAGCAAATAATCGTGTTCACCCAGTGAAGGCGTATTGCCCGCCAAGGGCGGGCGTTGGCCATTGAAAGACAGTGGCAAGGCAACCGTCGTGGCTTTGCCATCCGGAGTTGTACGCAAAATATCCAGTGCTTGTGTTTGTTCGTTGGTGATGACGCGATCAACAGTTTGAATTGGGCCGCACGGAATCGACGCTGCTTCAAGTTTGGTAAGCCATGTCTGAGCAGGCAACTCTTTAAAGCGCGCTTGTAACAATTCAATTAGCACAACACGATTTTCAACGCGACCACCGTTGGCGATAAAGCGAGGATCTTGAGCCAGTGCTGGCAACTCCATCGCGTGACACAGCCGCGCGTAAAGCGTGTCGTTGCCTGCTGCCACCAAGATCGCACCGCCTGCGCAGTCAAACACTTGATACGGCACAATATTCGGGCTGCTTGACCCACTGCGCTTGGGTAACGCCGCACCGGCAAGCACATCAGACAGAGGCACCATCATCCAAGCTAACGCGGTTTCGTACAGCGAGACATCCACAATTTGACCGCGTCGCAACGGGTCGGCATCGCGAGTACGTAGCGCCGACAGGACACCTATGACGGTCCACATCCCTGTACCCATATCGTTCAGCGATAAGGGTACTCGGCTCATCGCGTCGCCTTCGTGTCCTAAAATACTCATCATCCCGCTATAGGCCTGCGCCAATGGGTCGTAGCCCGGCTTGTCGCTTAACGGGCCGTTGGCACCGAACGCACCAAGATTGCAATAAATCAGCGAGGGCTGTGCAGCGGTCAGCGCTTGAGCGCCGAGCCCGTAGCTCTCAAGGTTGCCAGGCTTTAGATTTTGAATCACCACATCGGCGTGCTCAAGGATAAAGGCGCGCACCCGAGCGAGGCAGTCTTTATCACTGAAGTCGGCACGAATACTTTGCTTGCCGTTGTTCATGGCATGAAACAGCGCTGCAGCACCTTCGATAAAGGGTGGCCCCCAACCGCGGGCATAGTCGCCTTTCGTCGCGCTTTCGATCTTAATGACGCGCGCGCCTAACTGCGAAAAAATCTGGCCGGCATAGGGTGCGGCTATGCTATGGCCGATTTCAATGACGCAGACATCGGTCAAAGGTAGTGGCTGACTCATTCGATACTTCCTTGATAACCGTACAGGGTGCGTGCAGCTTCAAGCGTGATGTAGCCGTCCAGCAGATCAGCCTCTATTGAGGCAACAGCACGCTCTTTCGGGTCGCCGTAGCCACCGCTGCCCGCGGGTTGCAAGAGCACTCGATCGCCTAGGTGCACGATCTCAGTGGCGCCTTTGCTTGGCATGGAGCGCTCGGCGCCATCGGGGCTCACGATACGGCATTCAAACAGGCCGCCGGCTAAACCACCAAAATAGCCTTCTGGGGCGGCTTGGCCGCGTTCGCCTGCCGCGGTGACGGTAGCCTCTTCAAAGCCGACGCGGTAAGTTCTTCGTGAGGTTAAGCCCCCACGCCAACGACCAGCGCCGCCGCTGTCAGGCACAAGTGCCCAAGCTTCGACGGTGATGGGCATCGTCTGTTCGATAAACTCAACGGGCAGGGCACCCGCGTTACCCACATAGACGCGAATGCCATTAATGCCATCACGCGTGGCGCGAGCGCCCATGCCGCCGCCGTGGGGTTCGACCAAACTGATGAACTCTTTGCCGGTGCGACGCACCCGCGCTTCGTTGGGGTCGCGCCCGCCAAACACGCCCGAGCATGCTGCGCAGTTGCTTTGGCCAATCACGCGTTCGGGTACGGCTTGGGATAACGCTTTTAAGCAGAGGTCGATCACTCGAGGTGAGGTTTCAGTGTTGCCGCTCACAACCGAGGCTGGAAAGGTACAGTTCACGATGCTGCCCAAGGGCGCTTCGATCGTCACGGGGCGATAGCACCCTTGATTGATCGGTATCGCCACATCGGTAAGGGCCTTGACCGTAAACCAAGTGCTGTTGCAGGTGACGGCTAAGGGGCAATTGATCCCCCCGCGCGCTTGTTTGCCCGTGCCGGTGTAATCAAAGTGAATCTGATCGCCTGCGACCGTGACTTTGACTTTGATTGGGATATTGGCGCCAGACCAACCGGGCGACTGCACGCCCTCGACAAAATCTTCGGCCTCGTACACGCCGTCAGGGATGCCACGAATTGCTTCGCGCATCAAGGTTTCAGAATGATCGAGCGAGCGTTTCATGGCATCGCGCAGGGCGTCTGCACCATACTTCTTCACCAAGGACTGAATCCGTTGATCGCCAACAAAGGTGCCGGCATATTGCGCTTGAATATCGAGTAGCCGACCTTCTGGATCGCGGGTGTTGCTGACGATCATGTTTTGTACGTCGCGCACGATCTCATCGTTACGAAACAGCAGCACAGGCGGGATACGGATGCCTTCGCCATAGATATCCCAGGTATTGAGGGCGTAGCTGCCCGGTGCTTGCCCACCGATGTCGTTCCAGTGGCCGCGAGTCATCACAAAGGCGACGATTTCGTTGTCAACAAACACAGGGCGCGTGATTTGAATATCAGGTTGATGGTTGCCCCCGCCAAGGTAAGCATCGTTGCTGATGATGACGTCGCCCGGGCGCAGGTTGTCGCGACCAATCGCTTCAACCGAGACTTTGGTTGAGATCACTGCTGACCCCAACATGGTTGGGATGTCATTACCTTGCGCGACAAGTTGCATTTGCGCGTCAAAGACTGCGGCAGAGGCATCTGCGCCCAAATGCATAATGGGGCTTGCCGCAGTGCGCATCATGGCGATTTTCATTTCACGCGCGATGGCGTAAAGCGAATTGCGCAAAATTTCGTAAACAATCGTTTGCATGTTGACCCTAGAGTGAAATACGCAAATTGCCCACGGCATCGATCCGTGCGGTCTGGCCCGCTTTGAAAATCAAGCAGCTGCTTTGTTCTTCAATAATGGCGGGTCCGGCAATGACGGCGAGCGGAGCAAGGCTTGAGCGTTGGTAGGTAGGCAGTGCTTGCATACGACCGTCAATGTAGACTTCACGCGTGCGTGGTGCCAGGTGCGCTGGCGCTGTGACCTGTGCGCTTGACTGCTGCACCACACCGCGCCAACCAGTGCGTACGCTGGCTTGAACGCGCAAATTCACCAGCACAATTGGCTGGTTGGGTTTGGTGAAGTTCCACATGCGCTTATGGTTGAGCTCAAAGCCGGCACGAATGGTTGCAATCAGTGTGTTTTGCTCAGTCGCAGAAAGTAAGTTTGCCGGGATATCGACCGAGATTGAGGCGGGCTGACCCGTGTAACGACAGTCTGCGCGAAAATGGCTTTGCACAGGATGTGTGTTTTGTTGCTCACCAAACGCATCGAGTGCCTGCTGTTTGAGTTCGTCACAAAGCGCCGCAATTGCCGAGGGCGTAATGGCCTCAAGCTCGGTTTCTACCGCAGTTTGCCCGTCAAACTGGCGATCGGCCACAATCATGCCAAAGGCACTGAACAGGCCAGGCAGGGGCGGCACGATCACCTCTTTAATCTCGAGTTCTTCGGCAAGATCAATCGCGTGCACCGGGCCAGCGCCGCCATAGCACATGTAGGATAATTCTCGCGGGTCAAAGCCACGCTCGACAGTCATCAGGCGCATCGCCTGAGCCATCAACGCGTTGGCCACGACGCGTACGGTCCAGGCCGCTTCGAGCGCCGAGACCCCCAGCGGTTTAGCCAAATGCTCTTCGACGGCGTCAGCGGCAGCTTGCGCATCAAGTTTGAACTCACCACCTAAGAATGAATTCGGGTCGACATAACCCAGTAAAACGTTGCAGTCTGTGACGGTTGGGCGTTTGCCGCCGCGACCATAACAGGCGGGTCCTGGGTCAGCCCCTGCGCTTTGGGGGCCAATATGCACCCCGCCGCCACTGTCAATCCAGGCGATCGAGCCGCCGCCTGCGCCAATTGAGTCGATATCAATGGTGGGTGCGCGCACCGCATGGGTGTGTAGCAGGCTGCTGTTACGAAGTTCGGGGCGCGAGTCGCGAATCAGTGAAACATCGAAGGTGGTGCCGCCCATGTCCCCCAACAGTACACCAGGCAAGTTGGATTGTTCGCTGGCGCGCACCGCTGCACTGACCCCGCCCGCAGGGCCTGACTCAAGCAGCACGATTGGCTTAGCAGCAACCACTGCAGTTGAGGCCAAGCCGCCGTTTGATTGCATAAACAGCAGCTCGCCGCGAAAGCCTGCGGCTTGAAGTTGGCTGTCGAAATGATGAATATAGCGACCACAGACAGGACCTAAGAGTGCGTTCATCACGGTCGAGCTGGTGCGCTCGTACTCTTGCATTTCTGGGTTGACCTGATGCGATGCTGTGATGAAGCGTTGCGGCAACAAGCGCCTAAGAGCTTCGTAGGCTTGTTTTTCGTGCACCGGGTTCACGTAGGCATGCAAAAAACAAATCGCCACCGCTTCGATCGAAGACGCTTTGATCTTTTCAGCAAGATTTGTCAGCGTTTGAAGATCAAGCGGCGTTTCGATCGAGCCATCGGGGCGCAGGCGCTCAGGCACCTCAAGACGCCAACGCCGTTCAACCAAAGGCTTAGGATTTTCAAACTGCAAGTCATACAAATCGGCACGGTCATGGCGTGAGACCCTGCGCAGCTCAAGGATGTCGCGAAAACCGGCGGTGGTGATGAGCGCGGTGTTGGCGCCCTTACCTTCGACAATCATGTTGGTGGCCATGGTGGTGCCGTGCCCGATAAAGCCAATCTCAGCACTCGTTTTGCCGCTCAGCTCTAAGATGCGCTGAAAACCGTGCATCGCACCGACCACGCGATCCGAGGGCGTGGTTGGCACCTTAGCCGACCAGATCTGTCCGGTGCTGTCATCCACCAAAACGATGTCCGTAAACGTGCCGCCTACGTCAATACCAATGCGATTCATACACTCTTAAACCTTCGAACAAAGATACCAACTCTGATCGTCGGTTCAGGCAGCCCAGTTGTCAAGCCCGCAGGCCCTAGGTTTGCCCTAGGTTATGACTGGCGAAGCCGCCACCACCCTGCCAAACGGGGCCGCCTGTTCGCCGGCCGACTGCCATTCGCGTTGGCGTCTGGCGCCGAGCGCGCAAGCGCTCAGGGTGCAAATCAGGTTTCATTGGAATTCATTGCCCGAATAAATTAAAATGTTAATAACGTTACAAATTGAACGAACTTTGCGCGTATGGCTCTGCTCCCAATCCTGCACTTCCCTGACAAACGCCTGCACAAGGTCGCCAAGCCTGTTGCTGCGGTGACAGATCGCATCCGCAAACTGGCGGCTGACATGGCCGAGACGATGTATGACGCACCTGGCGTAGGTCTGGCGGCTACACAGATTGATGTGCATGAGCGCGTCGTGGTGATCGATGTCAGCGAAAACAAAGATGATTTGATGGTGCTGATTAATCCAGAGATCGTATCGTTGAGTGACGAGCAAAAAACCCACGAAGAGGGCTGTTTGTCGGTGCCCGGCGTATACGACGAGGTAGAGCGCCCCGCGACTGTACGCGTACGTGCGCTGAACCTTGAGGGCGAGGTGCACGAGTTTGATGCTGAGGGCTTACTGGCGGTATGCGTGCAGCATGAGATTGATCATTTGAATGGCAAGGTGTTTGTCCAACACTTGTCGTATTTAAAGCAAACACGCCTCAAAGCCCGCTTGCGTAAAGAACAACGCGAACTTGAACGGGCATAGCTCAGACTCATGCATATCGAAATCCTAGGGTACACAGGGGCGTTTTTAACGACCGCTGCATTTTTTCCACAAACCTATCAAACAATTAAAACTCGCGATACCAAGGCGATTTCTCTGGCAATGTATGTGATGTTTACGCTAGGGATTCTTCTGTGGTTGGCGTATGGCATTTTGATTGAGTCGCTACCCTTGATTTTTTCAAACTCGATTACGTTTGTGATGGCGGCTACGATTTTGGTGCTCAAGCTCAAAGAGCGCCAGTCCAGCCCTGAATAAATGCCGCTGCACTTTGCCGCTTGCCGCCCGCGCGCTGTAGCTCAGTCAGGCGCAACACGCCTTGCGCCGTGGCAAGGTCAAGCCCCTCGGGGCTGGCGCCAATGACAGAACCGGGCTCAGCCTGCTTGCCTGTGGTCGCGATTGCGATGGCGTTCCAAACTTTCACCGGCTCGTCGAGGGCCGGCAGTCGGAGTGTTGCACCCGGCACTGGGTTAAAGGCACGAATTCGTCGAGCAAGTTGAACAGCCGATTGGGTGAAATCTAGGGCAGCTTCGGCTTTATCAAGCTTTGAGGCATACGTTGCGCCCTCAAGCGGCTGGGGTTGCGCGGTTAAGGTTCCAAGAGGAAGCGCTTGCAAAGCCGCCACGATCAGTCGCGCGCCTTGCTCGGCGAGTTTGTCGTGCAAGGTTGCGGCAGTCTCAGTGCCCGCTATCGCCAAAGACTCAACCAACAGCATGGCGCCGGTATCCAG
>JARXAG010000181.1 GCA_029866055.1 Burkholderiaceae bacterium | reverse complement strand
CCGTATAAAGAGCCACTGACAGCGCAATTTCAAACTGGTTGCTAGGCAGCATTGAGAGCAAACAAAAGCTTGCCCCGTTACGCGACCTCGCTGCAGCGACCAAAACTGACGTATCTAGAATGACTCTCAAATGGTTATGCCTATATGTTTAGTTACACAGGTGCAACCAAATTTAACACTTTAGCGATAAAGGTGCAATGACCATCAGCAAAAAAGCCACTGACTTCAAAAATCAGTGGCTTTTCAATTTGGTGGGCCCACCTGGACTCGAACCAGGGACCAAAGGATTATGAGCAGGCTTAAGAAATAAAACCTATTTAAAATCAATAGGTTACAAGCGATCTACAGCAGTGTGGAAGCAAATGTGGAAGCAACGTTTATTAACTTCGACCAAGCTGCGGACTGAAAAAAGGGAGTTGAAATATTGGCTTTTCAATTCCCACGTCACAGCGCATAGCAATGGGTGCTAGGGAATGACCCCCAAGGCGGGTGGGCGACGGAGGTCGAGCGCAAGAGCAGCTTCGGGGTCATAGTTAAGGTGGCTCACAATACATTCGAGTTGGTCTGCAAAGCCATTGTGGAACCTAAACTAGTTCGAGCCCATCACCCACGTCTCACTTTCTCGCGTGCACAATACCATCGGCGGCTTTGTCGCCGCCTGAAGGCGCTGCCGCCGGGGCTGACTGGGCGAAGACCTGACGCGCTGCTAAGGCGTTTGACATGCTGCATTCTCTTTTAGAATTTCACGTACCCAAATTGACTTGAATGCAAGTTGCAGGGCAAGATTCTGATAAATTTATTGTTGATACAAATCTAGAAATTTTTGGCGAGATATTTGAAGGAATCAAAATTCAGAGATATGCAGAAATCCAGCGAGCGAATCTCCAAGAATAGAATTGCGCTTCTTTGTTCTTGAAGACTCAAAATAGTTGGGTATATTTGCTGAAATTGCGAGTTAGTAAGTTAATGCGGTGATCAGAAAAAATTTAACGTATTGTAATGCTCCATACAAATAAGCCTTTGTGTAAAGTCACTATTGCATCATGCGCGGCAACCACAATGAAATCTCAGGAATGTAGGTTATAGCGATAAGCGACATGAACAAGGGTATCAACCACGGCAAGATGGCAACCGTGGTCTGTTCAACAGACAGCTTTGAAATTCGTGCCAACACGAAAAGTACCATGCCAAGGGGCGGATGCAGCAATCCGATCATGAGATTCAACACCATGACCAAGCCGAAATGGATAGGATCAATGCCCAGCTTCAAAACGATTGGTAACAAAATGGGCACCAGGATCGTGATAGCCGCAGTCGTATCTATGAAACATCCGACCAGAAGGATCAGCAAATTCGCTAAAAACAAAAAAACCCATTTGTTTTGTGTAAAGCCGAGGACCCAATCAGCAAGCATTTGTGCAGCTTGGCTGGTTGTCAACAACCAGGCAAAGATTGACGCCGCTGTAACGATGAACAATACACTCGATGTCGTTTCAATCGTCTCGAAGGTCGCCTTGGCGAGTCCCTTGATAGTCATCGACCGATAGCGCACCAAACCTAAGAAAAGCGCCCAGATAACTGCCGCCATGGCTGCCTCTGTAGGCGTGAACCAACCCATGGTCATACCACCAATCAAAATGACCGGAGCCATTAATGCCATGACCGCTGAAAATTTAAAATACCAATCAGCCAAAAGCAGTGCAGCCATAACGCTACCAACCGCGTAATTGACCGACATACCTGCTAACGTCAATAGCCAGATACAGAACGGAAAAAGAAACACGACTAAGATTTCAACCCCGGCTCGGCCCAACTCCTTCCATGAGAAAAGCACGTCGCCGCCCCAGTTGTTGCGGCGAGCAATAAATGCAACAGTAGCCATCATAAACAGCACCATCACCAAGCCTGGAAGCACCCCCGCTAGAAAAAGCGCACCGATAGAAACGTTGGCCATCATGCCGTAAATCACAAAGGGTAGCGAAGGCGGGAAGATGGGTCCAAGCGTGGCTGATGCAGCAGTCACCCCGACCGCAAACTCTGGGCTGTAACCGTGATCTTTCATTGCCTTGATTTCAATCGTGCCAAGCCCAGCTGCATCCGCGATAGCAGTGCCAGACATACCCGAGAAAATAACCGACCCAACAATGTTGACTTGGCCAAGTCCGCCTTTCATCCAGCCAACCAATGCAACTGCAAATTTGTAAATGCGTCCTGTAATACCGGCAATGTTCATCAGATTGCCGGCAAGTATGAAGAAAGGCACTGCTAACAGCGGAAAGCTTTCTACGCCCGCGATCATTCGTTGTGCTACGATGACATCTGGAACCGAACCAGTGACCAGAATGTAAAGCAGAGATGCAATCGCCATGGCCATGGCGACTGGCAATCCGATTAGCATCAAACCAAGAAAAGATCCAATCAATATTGTCATGATTTATGCCTCTGAGCCGTCGTAAGCTTGCGGTTTTTCTAGCGCAGAAAATCCGAGTTTCATATTTCGCAAGGTAATTTGTGCAGCACGTATTACCATCATTGCAAAGCCGAAAAATGCCAGCCAATAGATGACGCTTTTGGACCAATTTAAAGTGGTCATTTTTTCATCTCCGACTAGCTCTATGTATTTCCAGATTAGGTAAGTGAGGTACGTCAGAAACACCAAGCGTGTCATATCTACCAGCGTGGCGAGTACTCGCGCTGCTGAATCAGGTAGATAACGATAAAGCAGGTCGACCTGTATATGACGATCCTTGCGGACACACGTGGACGCCCCAATAAACACCAGCGCAATTAAGCAGTTGGTGGCCAATTCCTCAGTCCACGCAAGAGAATTGTTAAGCGCGTAACGTGTGAAGAACTGAAGAAAAACTAGTACTACCATTGCCCAGAAGAGGCCCAAGCTTATCCAGTCGTCAAAACGATAGTCGGATAAATCCGCCTTAAGGTGGTCCGCTTCATCAAAGCTGTGCGCCAACTCATCCACGCTGGTCGCGACCTTAGGGAGTGGTTTATCCATACGGGAAACTTTCGTCAAGTAGTGCGGGTTAAAGCCAGAGACCGCTCATCCGGTCCCCGGCTAGTTGTAGCTTGAAGCTGATCGATTACCTGATGCTCTGGATGCGATCCCAGTCGGCTTTGCGATATCCAAAGTCTTCAAATTTGATACTCTTCAGCACTGATTCTCGAAAATCATTGCGATCTATTTCAGTGACTGACAATCCTTTCTTTTTGAAGATATCGACCATTTGTTTTTCTCGTGCCACCAAGTCAGCCGATGCTTTTTCCGCTGCCTCTTGGGCGATGTCAGTCAAGATCTTCTTTTCGGAATCGGTGAGTTGCTTCCATAGCTTTCCTGACACCACGATGTTGAGGTGCTCGATGATGTGTCCGGTCAGAATGATATTGCTTTGGACTTCAAAAAACTTCTTCGCTTCGATAGTAGTCAGTGGGTTTTCCTGAGCTTCTACAGTTTTGTTTTGCAATGCCAAATAAACCTCTGCAAAAGGAATAGGAGTCGCATTAGCTCCGCAGGCACGCGGCAGGGCTAGGTAAACTGGGGTATCGGGTACGCGCATCTTCACGCCCTTAAGGTCGGCGCACTTAGCAATCGGTTTGTTCGCCGTCGTTTGACGAGTGCCGTAGTACATGGAACTGAGAATCTGGTGCCCCGTTTTTTCGGCGTAACCCTTGTTCAGGTCTTTGTACACATCACTCTTAAAATATTTAACTAAGTGATCCACATCTCTAAAGGTGTAGGGATAGTAGGTCACACCGATGGGGGCGTAACTCTTTGTTGCAAAACCAGCACCAGTCACAATGATGTCAACAGTGCCAAGTGTTAAGCCCTGGTTTAAATCGTTTTCTTTACCCAGTTGCGACGCTGGATAGACATCTGCCGAATATTTACCATTGGTGCGCTTGTTCAGTTCGTTAGCAGCCCAAACAGACCAAATATGGAACGGCTCGGAGGTTTCCATGATGTGTGCCCACTTGAGCTTTGTTTGAGCAAATGCGCCACTTGCAGCGCTGGCAACAACCGTTGCGACCAACACTTTTTTCCAAAATTTCATCTCTATCTCCTTGTGCTTAAGTTAATGAACGGACTACTGAAAATGACTGCTTAAAAGACGATATGTCGCCAACGGATTGGCTTCGATGCTGAGAACCGTCAGGGTATTCATGGACCTGAAGGGTCAAAGGTGATGCCCTGCGCTTTCACGATGTTTTTCATTCGCTCAAGGGTCGCCTTGACCTCTGCACCAAACTCGGCTGGTGTGGTTCCTGCAGGCTCTGAACCGCTCTGAACGATGCGCTCTTTGACCTCTGGCAATGCCAACACCTTCAGGGTTGCTGCATTGAGCTTTCTGATAATGTCATCAGGTGTTTTGGCGGGTGCAACCAGGCCATACCAGACCGCTTCATTGATGGGCTTGAGTCCGATCTCTGCATAAGTTGGAACGTTGGGCAATGCGTCTAGCCTTTTGTCCCAAGCCACCGCAATGGGCCGTAGTCGATTGTTTTGGATAGAAGGCAAAGAGCCCGGCAAGCTGTCAAAAAACAACTCCACGTGACCACCCATGACGTCGGTCAATGCGGGACCCGAACCCCGGTACGGAATATGTATCATGTCGGTGCCGGTCAAAGAAGTGAACAGCGCACCCGTCAGGTGATGCACGCCGCAGGTGCCGCCAGTGGCATAGCGAAGCTTGCCCGGGTTCTTTTTTAGCAACGCAAGAAGTTCTTGGTAGTTCTTGACAGATACGCCGGGAAACATGGTTAGAACATTTGGCGTACGAGCCAGATTGCTAACTGGCGCAAAGTCTTGCACAGCGTCATAGCCACCTTTTGAATTGCAGGCCGGATTGGTCCCATGCGTACCAACAGTTGCAATGCCAAGCGTGTAGCCGTCCGGTGCCGCCTTGGCGGTAGCCATCGCACCAATGCCGCCACCGCCGCCACTTCGGTTGTCCACCACAACAGGTTGGCCGAGTTCTTTAGTCAATGCTTCGGCCACGATGCGTCCTACGATGTCAGTCGCTCCACCAGGTGGAAATGGAATGATCATCTTGATGGGTTTGTTCGGATAGTTTTGTGCCTGAACTGGCAGCAACAACATCAAGCCGGCGACCAATGCAAACAGAGATTTATTCGATGGCATGTTGATCTTTCAAATTTGAAAATTCACCTTCATATCCATCGCCGATACTTTTTTCCATCTTTTGACTCACTGGTTTTCCCATCTTATGTGTAATCATATTTAATATAAGTGTTGACACTTTATTGTATATATGATTTTTAATCAATATTTATGTATACACATTGGGGTTTTCACTGAGTAGAGGGCTGAAAAATTCATACCCACTGCGTAAGGAGGATGAAGGCAAGCAAACTTCAGGTTGTGGGCTTGTAAGCCGAGCCGCAAACCGCCCATCATGCGGCTTGCTTGAGAAGCTATATGCGTTGAGGCTGCTGCACGAATTGGTCAGCTTGCTGAACATCATTGAGCAGCAAATCGGCTGCCCGTTCGGCAATCATCAACACGGTGGCGTTGGTGTTGGTCGATGTCATGGTTGGCATGACAGATCCGTCAATCACGCGCAGTCGATTCACGCCGTGTACTCGGAGGTTGGCGTCGACCACTGCGCCAGCTGCCGGATCGGGGCCCATGCGGCAGGTACCCACACCGTGATAAACGGTAGAGCCGTTGTCGCGTGCGTATTGCAGCAGCGCCTCGTTGGAGTCTGCTTGTGGGCCGGGAACTGTTTCACCCACCACATAAGGAGCCAGTGAGGGCTGACGGGCCAATTGGCGTCCGATGCGCAGTCCGGCAATCACTGTCTGTCTGTCCAATGAATCGCTCAAATAGCGGGGGGCGATACTTGGTGCCTTGCTGTCATCGCTGGAAACGATGTGCACTTCACCGCGGCTTTCCGGTCTCATTTGCCATACGCCGAATGACAAGCCCGGTTCGTCTTCTAGCTCACCGATACGGCCTTCCTTGAAACTGCCCGGCGCGATCACAAACTGCACATCGGGCCGAGCAACTAGACCAGTGGATGCGAAGGCACCAATTACGGCAGCGCTGTAGGTCAGAATGCCATCGCCCGACACGACGTACTTGGCTACCTCTTTGGCCAGCGCTGTTCCATGCGCGCGTTCGTTAGCTGTCTCAATGCCCTGTATGCGAAAGCACAGCCGCGTTACGTAATGATCTTGAAGATTGTTGCCAACGCCAGACAATGCCACTTGCGAGCGAATTCCTGCGTTGTCAAGCACGTGCGGATCGCCTATACCACTTAGCTCGAGCAAACGGGGCGTACCAATCACGCCCGCGCTGAGGATGACTTCCTTGCGCGCTTTGACGAAAACAGTCTGACCATTCTCACGTCGACAAGCAACGCCAGTGGCTGTGCGCTGTTTCCCCTCGCCTTCCATGATGACTTGCATCACATGCAAGTCTGTGAGTACGCTCAGATTTGTGCGGTATGCAGCTGGCCTCAAATAGCCACGTGCAGCACTCGAGCGAAACCGGCCTTGACGCGTTTGCTGGTAGTACCAAATTGACGGGCCGCGCGTGTTGGTGTTTGGGTCGTCTAGCATTTCCAGCCCCAACTCCTCACCCGCCATCATGACCTCGGCACAAACCGCCGGCGGCGACAGTACGCGAGTCACTTGGATCGGACCGTCATGGCCTCTTTTTGGATCTTTTCCATCTTGCCAAGTCTCGGAACGGATGTAATAAGGCAAGCAGTTTTCAAAATTCCAACCTGCTGCGCCGCGCTCTTCCCATGCATTGATGTCGGCGGCAAATGGGCGCACGTAGAGAAGCCCATTGATTGAACTCGAACCGCCCAAACCACGGCCGCGCGGAAACAAGATTTCACGCTGACTTGCTTGCTTCTCGGGTGCTGTCTTGTAACCCCAAGTGATGCTTGGATGGTCTAGTAATCGAAGAAAGCCTGCAGGAATGTGAATGAATGGATGACTATCGCGTCCGCCAGCCTCAATAAGCACAACCTTGTATTTGCCACAGGCAGAAAGACGATTGGCAAGGACACAGCCCGCCGTGCCGGCACCGACTATCACATAGTCGGCAACGATTTCTTTGTTGACTGGATTCATAAACTCACCTCGCAGGTTTGACCTTAGCGTCATCCTGCAGACGCGATCCTTTAACGATACCCGAGTTGATCAACTCATCAATCTCGCTTGGCGAAAAACCGTATTCGCGCAGCACCTCCTCGCTGTGCTGGCCCAGCACTGGCGGCGGTCGTCGCATTTCAGCTGGCGTGCCGTGCAGCGTGAGCGGATTGGCAAGGTTGGTCATTGGGCCTGCAACTGGATGTTCAAAATGCAGCACGGCGCCAGTGTGTTTGATCTGGGGGTCGGTTGTGAGGGCTGTGTGGTAGTCTTGAACTGCAGCACATGGCACATCGGCTTCGGACAGCGTCGCCACCCAATAGGCAGCAGGTTGCTTGATAAATGTATCTTCCAGTATTGCATCTAATAGATCACGGTTGATAGTGCGCTGGGTATTGTTGACGAAGCGCTCGTCTGTCACCAGATCCATTCGGCCTAGCACGCGACACAAGTTGCTCCAAAACTTCTCTGTGAAACAGGCGGCAAAGAAGTATTTGCCATCTGCGCCTTCATAGTTGCGATAGGGAACCATCGTTGGATGCCCGCTTCCAAGCCGAGATGGTGCTTTGCCACTGCGAATCGTTTCACCGTCTCGCGGTATGGTGCTAAATAGTGCTGCAGCCAGCAAGGAGGTCTCGATTCGTTGACCCAGCCCTGTACGCTCACGATGAAGCAGTGCTGTGCTAATGCCCAAGGCCATCATGGCAGCCGCACCAAAATCGGGGAGCGGCGCTCCCAAGCGCACCGGCAAACCACCAGCCTCACCTGTCATGTCCATCAGCCCAGCAACGGCCTGAACGATTGGATCGTTGGCAGGCCACGCCGCGTAAGGGCCGCTCTGCCCAAAAGCAGAGGCGCTGGCGTAAATAATTTGCGCATTGATGGTACGCACGGCTTCATAGCCAATGCCCAGCCGATCTACTGTGCCAGGCCGAAAATTCTCTACGATCACATCAGCGGTCTTGGCCATGCGCAAAAAAACCGCCTTGCCAGCGGGCGACTTGAGATCGAGCCGCAAGCTTCGCTTATTACGGTTCTGCGACATAAATTGCACGCTTTCGCCATTGACGAACTGGTTACCCAGATCGCGTGCGAGATCGCCTCGTGCTGGCTCTTCAACTTTGATGACATCAGCGCCCAGATCACCGAGCAGCATGGTGCCAACAGGGCCAGCCGTCATGACACTCAAGTCGAGAATGGTGTAGCCACTTAAGGGCATTGGTTTAGTTTGTTTGTTCATGGGATTGAATCAAGAGGTCACAGATGCCTCAATCGGCTGCAGGGTAAGCCAATGGCTGGAAACGGCTAAGCCCGTCTGCCCTAAGGGTCTGCACAAAGGCGTGGCCAAATTGAGCGTCGTCGCGCTGAAGATAGTCGGTACGCATGTGGCCGCTGCGGGTCTCACGGCGTTCTAGGCAAGCTTGCAAAATAATGGATGCCGTTGTTGCCATGTTCTGTAAAGTTAGTACCTGATTGAGCGTGGCGTGAGATGCGCCACCGCCATGACCCAATGAGGCCTCAATGTCACGCGTCACCTTCAGTGCTTTGTTCAATCCAGCCTCGTTCTTCTCGACTAAAGCATAACGCTGCATTGCGCTCTGTAAGTTCTGAACGCTACCTGCCAAGTCGACGTTGGGGTTAGGCGACAGTGCCAGGCGCAACCGTTCAACCACGGCATCGCTTACAACTGCCTTGGATGTAATAGCGCCAAGCGCATTTCGGCCCGCCGCATTGCCCGCACGGTGACCAAACACCTGACCCTCGGCCAACGAATTACCGCCCGGCCGATCAGGACCCCTCACGCCACCAGCCAGTTCGCCGATAACATGAACCCCCGGAATCGTAGACCGCGCATCAGCGTCGACCATGCGAACACCGCCATTTAGGCACTGGAAGGCGATACCCACATTCATGTCGTCTTTTTGCGGGTCGACACCATTTGATGTCATCCAACGCAGCGTGTTGGGAATGGTTGCTGCTAGCTTCTCGGGAGGAACGTGGGCCAGCGAGAAGTTGATCGTGCCACGTTCATTGCCACGGCCAGCTGCAATTTCAGAAGCGATCGCAATGTCGATGTAGCGAGACACGTTGCTCACTGTAAATGGAAACACTTTCTCATCCATCACTTCGTTTTCGGTTACACCGGAAGGAAGGTAATCGGCCAGAAATTCGCGCCCCTCTGAATTTGTCATGCGTGGATGCAGCACGAAACATGACTTCGAGAACAACTGCACATAGGGGTGCACCAAAGCTGGACCAAACTGGTGGAACTCCATGTTAACGAGTTCAGCACCTGCGCGGTAAAGAATCGCTTGGCCATCACCGGTCATCTCAGCTGTAGACACTTGCTGCGAAAAAAGACCATGCGCACCGCCAGTGCCAAGCACCACTGACTTAGCATTCACCACCAGCCAAGTTCCGCTCGAAGCATCTAGTGCCAGCACACCGGCTGCACGACCCTCGTCGTCAAGAAGCAGATCGACCAGCCCAGCTGGTGCGCGAACTTTTACGCCGTGCTTGACGGCTTCTTCATTGAGCGCCGTGACAAAGGCTTTGCCAGTCTTGCCAGACACACCCAGGGCACGCGCATAACTTCCAAAGTCACTTTGGATCAGCTTGTAATTGGTGGCGTTATTTGCTGCAACCTTGTTGGCATCTGCGCGATCAAAGACCACGCCGTATGCAATTAGATCGCTGATGCGCTTAGGTGCATCTTCAGCGAGAACTCGAACAAGATCGCGATCTATAAAGCCACTGGCCGCCGCCATGGTATCTCGGTAATGAACATCCGGGCTGTCGGCCGCAGCGCCGTATCCCGATGCTCCCATGCTCATGATTTCACTGGCCCCATGCACTGTGCTTCCACCCGCTCCGAGAGGCGCCTTAGAAAGCATCAGTACCTCGGCGCCGGTCAATCGGGCCGAAAGCGCAGCTCGCGAGGCTGCCCCACCGCCACCCACGACCACAACGTCGGTGCTGATTTCCTCAACTTTCAAT
>JARXAG010000175.1 GCA_029866055.1 Burkholderiaceae bacterium | reverse complement strand
TTGACACCTCTGCCGTCAAAAGCCCGATGCAAAGTTTGCAGTACTGTAATTTGCGCGCCAAAGACGGTATCTGTGATCGGCTACGCGACCTTGAAGGCGCACGCCCTTCGATCGATACTGTACGCCCTGATGCGCGCGTGCATTTATTTTTGTCGCACGACACTGGCACGATGTACCTCGACACTTCGGGCGAGTCATTATTTAAACGTGGCTGGCGACTCGACAAGGGCGATGCACCTTTACGCGAAAATCTCGCGGCCGGCCTGTTAGCTTTGTCAGGTTGGGATCCTGAAGCGGCGTTGCTCGATCCCTTTTGCGGTAGTGGCACGATTTTGATCGAAGCGGCCTGGATTGCCTTGGGTGTCCCACCGGGCATCACGCGCCCGTTTGGTTTTGAACGCCTGCGAGACCATGATCCACATCGCTGGGAAGACCTCAAGGACGAAGCACGCAGCCGCATTCTGCCTGAACTGGCCACGCCCTTAATTGGTATTGATGCAAACCCTGAAGCCATTGAAGCTGCACGACGTAACGCTGAGCGCGCCTTCCTAACAGAAGATACGATTCAATTTGAATTGGGCGATGCCCGCGATGCCGTCGCACCCGCGGCAAGCGGCTGGATTGTTACCAACCCTCCGTATGGCGAGCGGCTTGATGAAGAGGATCTCGAATTTTGGCGCGAATGGTCTGCTTGTCTGAAAAAGGAGTTTGCGGGCTGGCAGGTCAATGTCATTACCTCTGATTTGGATTTGCCCAAACATCTTCGCTTAAAAGCAGACCGACGCACCCCGATCTTTAACGGCGCACTCGATTGCCGACTGTTCAATTTTGAACTCGTAGCAAACAGCTACCGCGATGACCGCTAGCGCAAGCGCACTGGCGTGACACCACGTGTCAAGAGCTAGTGCCTCAACACCACCGAGTTAGAGCGATTACTCGGTATTAGAGGGATTACTCGGAGTTAGAGCGACCACTCGGCATTAGAGGGATTTCTCGGAGTTAGAGCGATTACTCGGCATTGGAGCGATTACTCGATGTTCGAGCGACCACTCTCACGAGATTGGATAAATTTGTTGCAAGATCACAACGATTCTTTGAGTATTAGGGTATTCCCTTGATTTCATTTGCTCCTGATAGGGTTTTCCCTTAATATAGGGTTATCCCCAACAAGCACAGGAAGTCACCATGAAAATCACTCACACCGCTCACTTGACTGATAGCCTTGAGCGCGAACTGTTGACCAAAGCAATGGAAAATCAGTTTCGTCCACATCCATTTCGTGCGTTTGGCAAAGTGGTCCGCGTTTTAGTCGCCTTTACAAGCTCTGTTCGCGCCAACGCCCGTCATAACGGAATGTACTAATACGTATTCATTGAGGCGACTGGCCCTTAGGCCTGTCAACTTGAATGATAAGAAAAAGGGTTGCCCAACGGTGGTACCCCTTTTTTTTGACCCGCGCCAGATTCACCTTAAATGTGTCGCAGAGCTTTGGGCCTTGGACAAAGTGCGGGATAATGTGAGCGATGAAGCCTTCTCCACAGCCACAGCCGCCTCAAGCCCAAAGCCCTAGTGCCACCCCGTCACGGGCGCGTCGCTTTGCCTCGATGGTGTACGAGGGGGTCTTACTGTTTGCGGTAGTCTTTTTAGCAGACTACCTGTTTGATACCCTCACGCAAAGCAAGCATGGCTTGATGCTCAGAAGCACTCGCCAAGCTTGGTTATTTTTAGTGATGGGTGGGTATTTTCTGTTGTGCTGGAGCCGCAGTGGTCAGACACTACCCATGAAAGCCTGGCATATCCGCTTAGTGGCTGTCGATGGCACAGTGCCGTCTTTCTGGCGTCTGGTCCTTCGCTTCGTACTGATGTGGGCCCTACCCTTGCTGGGCGCAGCCACGGTTTGGGCGATTTCTAAACTAACGGGCTGGCCTTCTGCATTAGCACTCATTGTAGTGGCTCCCTTTACTGTGTTTATCCCGACCTGGTTTAGCCCACAACAACAATTTTTACACGACCTACTTGCCGGTACTCGACTCACGAACGTATCGATTAGTGAAAACCCTTAGTTGTTGCATTCAAGCACCGCTGTGGGTTGCACCAAAGCACTGGCTGAGCCATGCTACAGGTAACACTAAAGTCATTGTCAGGTATGGTCGATCAATACACCTCACTTTACGAGTCTTTTGAATGGCTGGTCCCCACCCATTTCAACATTGGTCACGCCTGTTGCCATCGTTGGGCCAATAACCCTGCAGACGCCCGCAAAATTGCCTTGTTTGATGAAGATCAAACGGGTCACCGCGAGGTATGGACCTACGAGCGCCTGGCGGCCACCGCGAATCAACTCGCCAATGGCTTGACTCGCATGGGAGTCAAACGCGGCGATCGTGTTGCCTTAATCTTGGGCCAGCGCCCCGAAACCGTGGTCGCACATATTGCGATTTATAGCGTTGGTGCGGTGGTGTTGCCGCTTTCTAGCCTGTTTGGTCCAGAGGCGCTTGAGCAGCGCCTGCGAGACGCCCAAGTTCGGGTCGCGATCTTTGACGAGCAATCAGCCGGTAATGTGCTGACAAGCCTGCCACGCTGCCCAACATTGACGCAATTAGTCGGCATTGGCGTCGCCGACGACCGTGTGTTGCCCTGGCATAAGTTATTGATCCGACAACCCACTGACTTCAAAGCTGTCAACACGCGTGCCGATGAACCAGCAATTTTGCTTTACACCTCAGGCACGACTGGTGCGCCCAAAGGTGCGCTGTTGCCGCACTCAGTCTTAATTGGCAATTTACCTGGCTTTGTCGCCTCACAGAACTGGTTTCCTCAGCCCAAGGATGTCTTTTGGTCACCGGCCGACTGGGCTTGGACCGGCGGCATGATGGATGCGCTACTACCCACGCTGTATTTTGGGCAACCCATTGTTGGCACTCGCGGCCGCTTCAGCCCAGAGCGTGCTTTTGAAATTCTCGAACGCTATCAGGTCACCAACACCTTTCTGTTTCCGACTGCGCTCAAGCAAATGATGAAAGCGATTGAGCAACCCAAAGTGACTTACAAATTATCACTGCGCGCCATCATGAGCGCAGGTGAAAGCGTTGGTGATACCGTTTTCGCCTGGTGCGAACAGGCCTTAGGCATTACGCCTAACGAAATGTTCGGGCAAACAGAAATGAATTACCTGATCGGCAATAGCCATCAAAAATGGCCAGCTCGTTCTGGCAGCATGGGCAAGCCTTACCCAGGTCATCGCATCACCGTGCTACGCGAAGACGGAGCGGTAGCGGCCACCGACGAGATTGGCGAAGTCGCCTTAAATCGTTTTGATATCCATGGCTACCCCGATCCAATTCTCTTCATCGGCTATTGGCGCAACGACAACGCGACCGCTGAAAAGTTTACGGGTGACTGGTGTCGCACCGGCGATCTCGCCCGCGTCGACTCCGACGGCTATTACTGGTACGCCGGACGAGCCGACGATGTCTTTAAATCCTCGGGCTATCGCATTGGTCCGGGCGAAATCGAAAACTGCTTGCTTGATCACCCAGCTGTCGCGAATGTGGCTGTTGTCCCCAAGCCTGATGTCGACCGTGGTGCCGTGGTCAAGGCCTTTGTTGTACTAACGCCAAGTTTTGCTTCACGCAAGCGCGCTCAACTCACTGAAATCCTGCAAGAGCACGTCAAAATGCGCCTGGCACCTTATGAATACCCCAAAGAGATCGAATACGTCGACGCCTTACCCATGACAACGACCGGAAAAATCCAGCGCAGGGTCTTACGCCAACTCGAAATCGGCCGCAGCCAGCGTCATGCTAAAAAGCTCAAAGCGCCGTCAAGCTAAACTATCGGCTTTCCTTCGTATTAGGCGCAACTCATCATGGCGATTTATCAACTCGGCGACCTTATCCCGCGTATTGACCCAACAGCGTTTATTTTTGACTCAGCTGATTTGATCGGTGACGTTCTGGTCGGGGCGCAAGCCAGCATTTGGGCCAATGTCAGCATTCGGGGTGACAACACCTGTATCGACATCGGTCATCACAGCAACGTTCAAGAAGGCAGCGTGCTGCACTCTGACGCAGGCGTGCCGCTCACCATCGAGCATCACGTTACGATCGGACATCAAGCGATGTTGCACGGCTGCACCATTGGTTCAGGCACATTGGTTGGCATGCAAGCAATCGTCTTGAATCGCGCAAAAATCGGACGTAACTGTTTAATTGGTGCGGGTGCAATTATTCCAGAGGGACGCGAAATCCCAGATGGGAGCCTTGTCATTGGTGTCGGAAAAATTACCCGTGCGCTCTCTGCAGAAGAAATCGAAACGATTCGCAACAATATCGAAAACTATGCCAAACGCGGGCAAATGTATCGTGAAAAACTCAAGCGAATCGGTTAATGGCAGACGACGCTAGCCAGTGGCGCAGCGATGCGCTTAAAAAGTTTTTATTTGATGACCGCAGCGTGCGCGTTGAGTCGGTTCGTATTGAGCATGCCTGGCTCGCTGCGCAGGCGCACCACCAATACCCAGCGCCGGTCACGGCTCTACTTGGCGAACTCGTTGCCGCTTCGACCCTGCTTGCCGCCAATCTAAAGTTTGATGGTTCGCTCTTGCTGCAGCTACAAGGTGACGGTGCAATTGCCTTGATGGTGGTTGAGTGTCGGGCCGACCTGAGCATTCGCGCTACCGTCAAAATGCGCGAGCGCCCGCTGCCCGTTGAAAGTGATTTGCAAGCGATGCTCAACCCAGGCGGCACTGCAAAGTTTATTGTGGTGCTCGATCCACCCAAGCACACGCCAGGACGCCAAGCGTATCAAGGTGTCGTGCCGCTCGAGGGCGATACCGTTGCACAAGCGCTTGAACAATACATGCTGCGCTCAGAGCAATTGCACACGCGCATCTGGTTGGCAGCCGACGCCTTGCATTGCAGTGGCTTACTGATTCAGCGTCTGCCGCTACAAGGCGGTGCGCAACAGGCTGAAATCGAGACTGCAGACGAATCGTGGGCGCGCGCGCAGCACCTTGCCCAAACACTCACGCCTGCCGAAATGCTCTCGACCGATCAAGACACACTGCTGCATCGCTTGTTTTGGCAAGAAACTTTACTTGTCTTTGAATCGCAACCCATTACCTGGAAATGCTCTTGCACTCAAGAGCGTGTTGCGGACATGCTTCGGATGCTAGGCAAAGCTGAGGTAGATGAGATTTTGCAAGAGCAGGGCAAAGTTGAAGTCGCCTGTGAATTTTGCGGGCTACCCTATGTGTTTGATGCGTTAGATACCGAGGCGCTGTTTCAAACAACAACCGTGTTGGGTAGCAAATCGGTACATTGAGCCTTTAAGAACTTACGCCTTCACGATCACCGGTACGCATAATTGATAACCAATACCCCACACAGCTTTTAGTGCGGGTTCGGCCTCAGGGCCTGAGAGTGATTCAAGTTTTTTACGCAACCGACTGACGAGACTCTCGAGCGCGCGTTTACCCATATCAGACGTGCCGGTTCGCTGACTGAGCAACTCGCAGATCATATCGGTTTCTAACATGTGGCTCGGGGCCTGTGCCAAAGCCAACAGTAATGCCCGCTCGCTATTTGTCAAAAATGCTTTTTGCCAAGGCTCTGCGCCGTAGATCGAACGATCTCGCAAATCTAACGTCCAGGCGGGTGTTTCGTCGACCTTTTTGACGCGCCGCGCCAGGCTAAGCAGCGTTAAGGTCAGCTCTTCGGGTGCCACGGGTTTACTCAGATAAACATCGGCTCCTGCCTCATAGCCTCGAATGCGATCAGGCAAAGCGGTGCGCGCAGTTAGCATCACAATCCCCATCCCAGGGATACTGCGCCGAATGCGATTAGCGATCGAGATGCCATCTTCGCCAGGCAACGACAAATCAAGCACCAATGCGTCGAGCGGCTCGGTCATGAGTAGCTCGTCTAGCGACTTACCGTTTTGAACTGCAAATACCAAAAATCCTTGTTGCTTGAGATGAAAGTGAATTTCTTTTCGCAACAAAGGATCGTCTTCGACTAAAGCGACTCGTATTTGTCCGGCAGGTTGATTCATAGCGGTAACTCAACAGAAAAAAACACACGGTTATATTCAAATCTGTAACTGACAGAACCCTTCAGTATTTCGCAAAGAGATTTTATGAGTACTAAACCAAGCCCTGTGCCAGGCTTGTCGTGAGAATACATACTACGGTAATACCGAGTAAACAAAGCAGTCGAATCCGGCTCGTGATTATGCTCAACTTCATTAGACACGATGCACAGCAGTTTATTTGTAGCCAGCGTACTCACAGAGATTTCGATCATCGTCTCTGGAGGCGAGTACTTAACTGCATTATCAATTAAATTATTAATGATAGTCGTTAACAATAACCTATCGGTCTGGATATTGACTTCGTGCAAACCGAGAATTCTGAACCTATCCGATTGTGCCGCAATCAGGGGTAAGTTCTCGATCGTTTCAAGTACAGCACATTTTTCGTAGCGTAGTACAAAGTTTTTTTGATCGATCGCGTCGACCTGTCCAACTCGATCAATCACTTGGGTCATATTATCGATCGACTGAGTCATACTGGTAAACCGCTCGCCAAACTCGACCGCATGCTCGGATTTACCAAATATCGACCTCAGTGAACCTAAAGCCATACGCATCGTCGCCAAAGGATTTTTAAGTTCATGCGACAACATATCAATGAGCGTGCTACGTTCTTTCAACTGTCGCTGTTCATAATCAGTTTGAGCTTTAAGGGTATTCAGTTCAAACATGGTTTGAAGCCATTGCTCTTGTTGCATTTTGCTGTAACCAAGCAACAACAAGTAAAGAGCGACAGCGACAAGCAGGCTGGCGCCAGTTCCCGGAATCAAGGTCAATAATGAGATCCCGGTGTCAGTCAATAGAAGGGCGGCATCGGCACACATCAACACACCAACCGTCAATGCCCCTGCTGTCCAATACAGCCTCGAGCGCCCAGTCAATTGCTGGCTCTGATACATCGCCGCCGCAAGAAAAAATGGCGCCGTAAACAAAAACAGCCAATTCAGCAGCAGTAAATACGGTTTGATTTCACTAAAGACAATCAGCCCAATCTGAACGAACCAAAAGGTGAGCCACAATAAACAATAATATTGAAACCATGGTCGTGCCTGCCAGCGACGTAACAGTTCAAGACACAAGCAGGTCGCAAACATGAGTCGCAGGCAAAACGCGATCGATAGGATTGGCGCGTATAGCTCGGGCGATTCAGAAATAAATTCTCGCAATGTGAGCCCGTTCGAAAAACAATACAGAAACAGCGCGGCAATTTGCGTTAAGCAAAACAAGCCAACGAGTAAGGTACGGAAACGAATCAGGTAGATAGCGCTCCAACCAATCAACGTCAAAAAAATTCCGATCTGTACACCATAGCGCAGGCTCTTAGAGATCGTTTCATCCACCACTCTATCGGCGGCTAAGATTCGAGTCGAGACATAAAAACCATTGACGGTCTGAATGCGCAAAAAATAAACGCGCTCACTGCCTACAGAATCTGACAACGTAAAACAATGATGCCCAACAGAACAATTAAGTTGAAGGGATGGATTTTTTGCGCCGCCACTCTGCTTGACCCAACGCCCGCCTTCTTCATGATAGAGCTCGAGCTCTGAGAGAAAATAAGGACCAACGGCAAGCATCAATTGCGACTGTTGGTCGGCCGGGACTTGAACCTTAATCTTGAGCCACCGTGTGGTCGGCTCAGCGCTGCGATTCAACAGCATTTTAAAAGGCGTAAAAACTTGACGACTAACGTCCTGCACCTCCATTCGGCGCGTTGGGTCAACATACAAGCTGAGTTCAGGCGTCAGTATCTTCGGAGCAAGAGTCGTCTGGGTTTGCGGTTGACTGACGCCCTGTAATTGAATTTGTGCGAACGCTGATCGCTGCGTGAGCAGCAACAAACTGAACAGCGCCAAACAAAGACAACACCACGCCCTGGGCCAAAGCCTGCGTTGAGGCAAAACGCCGAGCTCAGGACAAGACAAGTCTAGGCCTTAAGTTTTAGCAAGGTACTCAACGGCGCTACGCACACCCTTTGAGCCAACATCGACACCAAGACTTTGCATAGCAGCCTCGACGCCCGCCAAACAGCCTAGAATCATGGCTGGATTTAAATCACCCAAATGACCAATTCTGAAGACTCGGCCAGCAAACGGCCCTAATCCCCCGGCAATGAGCACTTGGTATTTTTCGCGCGCTGTACTGCGAATCAATTCGGGATCAATGCCTTTGCCAACCATCACTGCCGTCACCGAAGCAGAGCGTGCCTGCGGCACCTGACACAGAAACTGCACTTGCCCCGCTTCAGACCACGCTTGAACTGCTGCGTGCACGGCCCCAGCAAGGCGCTGATGACGCGCATGTACTTGCGCCAGACCTTCTTGCTCGATCAAGCCAAAGGCGGCTTCAAGGCCAAACAATAAATTTTGAGGAGCGGTACCGCAAAACCGGCTGTACGAAGGCCCCTTGCGACGGCGCATCCAATCCCAATAAAAACGTGGCGCAGGGTTATTGGCACAGACTTGCATCGCACGTTCATCGGCTGCGCAAAAGCCAACGCCTGGGGGGCACATCAAGCCCTTTTGCGAGGCACCAATCACGGCATTCACGCCCCATTGATCCATGTAAAAAGGGATCGCCCCCAACGAAGCCACAACATCGACCACAAACAAGGCGGGGTGCTTGGCCTGATCGATGGCGCGACGCAACGCAGGCATGTCGCTTGTTGTACTACTCGCGGTGTCGGTGTGCACGGCAAAGACCGCTACGATTTCGTGTTTAGTGTCGTCACGCAGAGCTTGCTCGACGACCGCGGGGTCAATCGGCTGACCTTCGATATACGGGGTACGGACAATGACTGCGCCCATTGCCTCGGCCATCAACGCCCATGAATCAGAAAAATGACCGGTACCTGGAATCAATACTTTTTGACCGGGCGCCAGTAGATTCACAATCATGGCTTCCCAGACGCCATGACCATTTGCTGCATATAAAAATATATCAGCGCTTGCCGTGTTCAGTATGCCTTGCAAGCCTCGCTCGCAGGCGTCAACACAGGCATCTACGCGCGGGTCTCCCATATCGATCGGTTGCCTCGTGAGTGCATCGAGCACTGCTTTAGGAACATTAGACGGCCCAGGCGAGTGCAACAAACGGATACCAGGAAAATAAGGAAACGACTCAGTAGACGAATTCATAACAATCCTTTGTGGAGACCGCGATAGTTTAACCCGCCTCAATCGCGTGCGTAGTTCACCGAATCGACAGTTTGACCAATCACGCCCAAACTGCGCGGCATGCGGATGCCGACTGAATACTTTAAGCAACGTGGCGCCAGCGCCCTTGAGGCAAGCCTGGCCATCGTGCCGGTTTTACTGGTGTGCTTGCTAGGGCTCGAACTGGTGCACGCTCATCAGAGCAAGCAGCTGGTGAGTTTGGCTTTACAAGAGGCGGGTCGTACGGCGAGCATCACTGCAGCCGATCGCGACAAAGTCAACCAGGCCCTTACGCAAGCACTCGCACCACTCTTTATGCCCGCGGGCCAGTACACCAGTGCCTTGGCTCGGTTAGAGGCCACCATTGCGCGCTATGAAAGACGCTACGCGTTGCCGCTGTGGCAGCTCGAACTCACCGAGCTGCCAGGCCAAGGCGCGCACCCAACCGGCCGTCGGGCCATACAATTAAATTTGATCTACCTGCATGAGCCGAGGCTCTCGTGGTTGCGTCAAGCACTAGGGCAAAGTGCTCGTTGGCTGAGCACACAGCCAGACGGGCTGGCGGCCAAGGCTCGGCAACAAGGCTTAGTCGCAATGCCACTAAGCCGTCGGGTAGTGCTTCACGCTAACGAGGCTCAACACGGCTCAAAAAGGGTGTTTGCGGGTGTCAAGCAAACGTATGCTCACCCGTTCAATTTGCAACAGACTCGCACGCGGACTCTTACGCAAACTCTCACCCAGACTAGGGCAGCGTCAACGCCCACAGCTAGGTTCTACTCAACCACAGAGCCAACACAGTCAACCAAGCACTCGACCTTGGGTTCTTTTCAGCAAACCTTAGACAAAGAGGATCTATGCGGGGTCTTGCTGTGCTGCGCGCAGTGACCTGAAGCTGACGGTTCACAAACCGATGGCGCAGATTATCGCGTGTAGGTGGTGGGCTTGACGTTCGAAGCCGGCGCCGCAGGGCGTTGAGGCTTGGTTGAGGGCTTGATTTCAGGCGGTTTCACGTCGGGTGGCAACACCTGAACAAATAGCTCACCCTGCCGCATCATGCCAAGTTCGGCGCGGGCCCGCTCTTCGGCCGCCTCGGTACCTGTTCGCAAATCGTCAACCTCAGCCAACAACGCGACATTACGCGCGCGTAGACCGTCATTGATTGAACGTTGGGTGGCAACGTGCTCTTGCATATCCCAGACAGACAGCCAGCCGCCCCGACCCATCCACAAAGGATATTGGATCAGACCAGCGAGCGCGACCAGCACCAATAGCAAAAGACGCATACCACCTCGCGCTTGCCAAAAAGGCTAAAAACGCCTCTCAGACAAGCCATTCGCGCAACACTTAGCGCAGGTTGTAAAAAGCCTCAAGACCAGGATAAGTGGCCACTTCGGCGAGTTCTTCTTCGATTCTGAGCAGCTGATTATACTTAGCCATACGATCTGAGCGCGACAACGAGCCCGTTTTGATCTGCATGGCGTTTGTGGCGACGGCGATATCGGCAATCGTTGAATCTTCGGTTTCGCCCGAACGGTGTGACACGACCGCAGTATAGCCAGCCCGCTTAGCCATTTCAATCGCTGCGAAGGTTTCGGTCAAGGTGCCAATTTGGTTAATTTTGATCAGAATTGAGTTTGCGACACCGCGCTCAATGCCCTGTTTCAAGATCTTGGTGTTTGTCACGAACAAATCATCACCCACTAGCTGAATCTTGCGGCCAAGCTGTTCGGTCAGGTGTTTCCAACCATCCCAGTCGTTTTCGGCCATACCGTCTTCGATCGTGATAATGGGGTATTTGTCGCACCAAGTCGCCAGCAAATTGGTCAACTCTTTAGAGGTCAGTGAAATACCGCCTTCGCCCTCGAGGGTGTACTTACCATCGCGATAAAACTCAGAGGCTGCGCAATCAAGGCCCAAGGCGATTTGCGTGCCTGGCTCGTAACCCGCCTGTTCGATGGCGCGCAAAATCATTTGAATGGCGGCTTCGTGATTGGGTACGTTAGGCGCAAAACCACCCTCGTCACCAACTGCCGTCGACATTCCTTGATCGTGAATAATTTTTTTCAGCGCATGAAAGGTTTCAGCGCCCATTTGCATGGCGTGCCTGAAGCTTTTTGCGCCAACCGGCAAAATCATGAGCTCTTGCATATCAAGAGTATTGTTGGCATGCGCCCCGCCGTTAATCACGTTCATCATTGGCACAGGCATACTCATTGGGCCACTGCCGCCAAAATAACGATACAACGACAAGCCAGACTCGTCTGCCGCAGCACGCGCAACTGCCATACTCGCAGCCAAAATCGCGTTGGCACCCAAGCGCGACTTACCTTCTGTGCCGTCAAGTTCAATCAGAGTGCGATCTAAAAAGGTTTGCTCTTGAGCATCTAAGCCCATGAGCGCCTCAGAGATTTCGGTGTTCAGATTTTCAACAGCCCGCAACACCCCTTTACCCAAATAGCGTGACTGATCACCATCGCGCAGTTCAATGGCCTCGCGGCTTCCGGTCGAGGCGCCCGATGGCACCGAGGCGCGACCCATCGCACCCGACTCAAGCAAGACATCGCATTCGACAGTGGGGTTGCCACGCGAGTCGAGAATTTCGCGTCCGATAATATCTACGATTGCACTCATTTCAAGGTTTCCTGGATAATTAAAATTTTGATGACGTTAAGCAAAACGCGATTCAAGAAAGCCGTGTCGCTTCACGACCCGATCTAAGTCAATCAGGGTAGCAAGCAACTCTTTCATTTGGTCAAGCGGCACAGCGTTGGGCCCATCAGAGAGCGCTTGCGCTGGATTAGGATGAGTTTCCATGAACAGACCAGAGACGCCCGCGGCCACTGCCGCACGCGCCAACACAGGCACGAATTCGCGTTGCCCGCCCGACGAGGTGCCCTGCCCACCGGGCAACTGGACCGAATGGGTGGCATCGAATACGACTGGACACTGAGTTTCACGCATGATGGCGAGCGAACGCATATCTGACACTAAATTGTTATAGCCGAACGAGACCCCCCGTTCGCAAACCATAATATCCTCAGGGACGCCGGCTTTTTGCGCGGCCAGGCGAGCTTTGGTGACCACCTGCAACATATCGTGGGGCGCTAAAAACTGGCCTTTTTTAATATTGACTGGCTTGCCGCTCGCTGCGCAAGCCTCGATGAAGTCGGTTTGTCGACACAAAAACGCAGGGGTTTGCAGCACATCAACCACAGCTGCCACTTGGGTCACCTGGTCTTTATCATGCACATCGGTTAATACTGGCACCTTAAAGTGCGCGCGCACGTCTGACAAAATTTGCAAGCCTTCATCCATGCCGGGCCCGCGATACGAGGCACCAGAGCTACGGTTGGCTTTATCAAACGAACTTTTGTAGATAAAAGGGATCCCCAAGGCGGTCGTAATCTCGCACAGGCGACCTGCGGTGTCAAAGGCCATTTGACGCGACTCGATTACGCATGGGCCAGCGATTAGAAAAAAAGGCTGGGTCAAACCAATGTCAAAACCGCAGAGCTTCATCAAGCACCCTTGCGCTGATGTTGACTGGTTAATGCTGCACGGATGTAGCTTGTAAACAGTGGATGCCCATCGCGCGGTGTCGAAGTGAATTCGGGATGAAACTGCACCCCGATAAACCAAGGGTGGCCAGGGATCTCCATGATTTCAGGGAGATCTTCGGTGGGCGTTCGCGCGCTGATCAGCATGCCAGCCTGCTCAAGCTTAGGCACGTATAGATTATTGACTTCGTAGCGATGGCGATGACGCTCGTTAACCTCTAACCCATAAATACTACTGGCCAGAGTCTCGGCCTTGACAGGGCAACGCTGCGCACCTTTGCGCATGGTGCCACCCAGGTCGGATTGTTCATCGCGCACTTCAGCGCGACCTTCGCGATCTATCCACTCGGTAATCAGAGCCACCACAGGGTGCTCGGTTTGGGGATCGAACTCAGTACTGTTGGCATGCGTGAGACCGGCCTTGTGGCGTGCAAACTCAATCACGGCAAGTTGCATACCCAGACAGATACCCAGATACGGCACGTTGTGCTCGCGAGCGTATTGAATGGCCAGCATTTTGCCCTCGGTGCCCCGCTTACCAAAACCACCAGGCACCAAAATCGCATCAAAAGGCTTAAGCACATCGGTACCGTTCTGCTCAAGTGCTTCAGAATCAATGTAGTCGACCATTACCCGAGACTCAGTGTGGATCCCAGCGTGAATCAGCGCTTCGCTGAGCGACTTGTACGACTCAGTGAGATCAACATACTTACCCACCATCGCGACGCGTACCTGATGCTTGGGATGCTCAAGGCCATACACCAGCTTATCCCAGACCGATAGATCTGCCTGTGGCGGGTTAATTGCCAACACTTCGCAAATGAGATTGTCGAGCCCCTGCTTATGCAGCATGCTTGGGATTTTATAGATTGAGTCAGAATCCCACACCGAGATCACAGCATCGAGCGGCACATTGGAGAAGAGCGAAATTTTTGCACGCTCTTCGTCAGGAATAGGACGATCAGCACGGCAGAGCAAGGCATGGGGAATAATGCCGATTTCGCGTAGCTTTTGTACTGAGTGCTGTGTAGGTTTGGTTTTGAGTTCGCCGGCTGAAGCGATAAACGGCACCAGCGTCAGATGAATAAACGCGGCGCTATTACGCCCCATACGTAAACTCATTTGCCGCACAGCTTCAAGAAAGGGTAACGACTCAATATCGCCTACCGTGCCACCGATTTCAACGATTGCGACATCGGTTTGGCCAGACCACGATTGCTCTGCGCCACGGGCAATGAAATCTTGAATTTCGTTGGTGATATGCGGAATCACCTGCACGGTTTTGCCTAAATATTCACCCTTGCGCTCTTTGCGCAAGACAGATTCATAAATTTGACCTGTCGTAAAATTATTTGCCTTGCGCATTTTTGACGAGATAAAGCGCTCGTAGTGGCCAAGGTCAAGGTCGGTTTCGGCGCCATCTTCGGTGACAAAAACCTCACCATGCTGAAACGGGCTCATGGTGCCAGGATCAACGTTGATGTAAGGGTCGAGCTTGAGCATGGTGACTTTCAGGCCGCGCGATTCAAGCAAGGCAGCCAAAGACGCAGCGGCGATGCCCTTACCTAACGAGGACACCACACCACCGGTAACAAAGACAAATTTGGTCATGTCATGAACGCCCAAACGTGCGGCGTATGCAGGAAATTTGAATTATAGCCGCAGGCGTGACCTTTGCGGGAACTACGCCTAGACATTAACGCAAATTGCCTTGAAGCCAGAAAAGCAGAAAGCGTTATTTCAGTTAAGGCCAGCCCTTGCCACGGTCGATCGAGCTACTGATTCAGCGGTCAAGCGGCAGTGTGCGCCGCAACAACCAAGCTAGGCCGTCACCGCTCAGACGAGGCGCCAAGCGTGTGCATACTTCTTGGTGGTAGGCGTTCAACCAAGCAATTTCGTCATCGCGCAGTTGGCTGACTTGGATACACGTCATGTCAATCGGGCAAAGGGTCAGGGTCTCGAACTCAAGAAACTCGCCAAATTCAGATTCGCCTGCGCTTTGATTACAGACCAGATTTTCGATCCGGATACCCCACCGACCCGGCCGATACAACCCAGGCTCGTTAGAGGTAATCATGCCCGGTTGCATGGCGGTGTGCGCAGCGGGCGCGGCACGATACGAGATCACCTGCGGGCCTTCGTGCACATTCAGGTAATACCCCACCCCGTGACCCGTGCCGTGGCCGTATTCAGCCAAACGATCCCACAAGGGCGCGCGTGCAACAGCATCGAGCATTGGCGAAGCGACACCGCGCGGAAACTTCAACCGTGACAAAGCAATCATCGCCTTGAGTACAGCCGTGTAATCGTCTTTTTGTGCCTCAGTCGGCGTGCCTACTGGCACAACGCGCGTGATGTCGGTGGTGCCGCCCAGATATTGCGCGCCCGAGTCGATTAAGAGCAAGCCATCGCCTTTGATTTGCGCATGCGAGGCTTGCGTCGGGCGGTAATGGGGCATCGCACCGTTGGCATTAAACGCTGAGATCGTGCCAAAGCTGCGTGAGACAAAGCCAGGTTGCTCAGCGCGCAACGCGAGCAGGCGCTCGTCGATCATCAACTCGTTGAGCGGTGTGTGGTCGCTGGACACGATGGCCTGTTCGAGCCAGGCAAAAAACGCACACAAGGCTGCACCGTCTTGCTCCATGACGCGACGTACGTGATTCAGTTCAAAAGGAGTTTTTTGCGACTTAAAAAAGGTGCTGGGGTTCATGGCACGCACAGTGCGCGTGCGCAAACGATCGATCAGCGCGCAGGTGGTGCGCGCTGGGTCGAACAGCAGCGTGTCTTGCTCGGGCAGCTCGGCCAACACCTGCGCCACCGTATCATAAGGCCGCACGTAAACCTGAGCTTCGGCGAGTTTGCTGATGAGGGCAGCGTCTACCTTGCCGGGCAACACAAATAACTGCGCGTCGGTCAAGCCGATTAAGACATGTGACAGAAATACAGGATTAAACGAGACATCACTGCCGCGTAAATTCAACAGCCAAGCCACGTCATCCAGCGTGGATATCAAATGCCACTGAGCACCTTGTTCAAGCATGGCCTCGCGCACGCGCGCTAGCTTGTCTTGTCGCGAGGCACCTGCAATCTCTACAGGCAAGTCGCGCACCGCTGCTGTGGGCAATGGAGGGCGTTCAGGCCAACATTGCCCAGGCAAATCAAGATCTTGTTTTAGCGCGATACCACGAGGCTTAAGCAACGCGAGTAATGCCTCGCGCGCAGCCAAACCCAACGCGCGTCCATCAACCGCCACCGTCGCACCCTCAGCGAGTTGCTCGGCCAGCCAGTTGGTGTGGGCAGGGTCGGTGGCTACACCGATTTTCATGAGGGTGACGTCGGTACCTGC
>JARXAG010000156.1 GCA_029866055.1 Burkholderiaceae bacterium | reverse complement strand
TGCCTCTTTGCGCGGTGGCATCATCGATTTGCAGACGCCCAATTACGCGGGGGTCGCTGAGGACTTGCTCGCGCCCGACGGCGAAGACTCCCTGAAGTGGGTGCAAGACGTACGACATGTTGCACGCCTTGAAAACACCTTATTGACAAAAAATTCTGTCAACGCTTTGAACTCTCAGGCCAGCTATCTGATTACAGGGGGCTTGGGTGGTCTTGGGCTTCGGACTGCGCAGCGACTCGCTGAACGCGGTGCCGGCAAACTAGTACTCGTTGGGCGCTCTCAGCCCTCGGCCGCTGCCAAGATGTCCATTGAACACCTCAAAACCTTGGGCGCTCAGGTTCAGACACTTGCGCTGGATGTGACCGATGAACAGGCGGTTCAAAGCTTGATCCAAGACCTACAAGCGTCTGACTATCCCTTGCGTGGCATCATCCACGCGGCCGGGGTCATGAAACCCACACCACTTGCGCGACAAGACGCAAACATTGTTCATGAAGTGCTCAGCGCAAAGGTCGCGGGCGCCTGGGTTTTACATCGTCAAACACAAGCGCTTGAACTTGATTTCTTTATTTTGTTCGGCTCGATTTCGTCGCAACTCGGGACCGCTGAATTCAGTGCGTATACAAGTGCGAATGGTTTCTTAGCGGGCTTGGCGCAAATGCGCCGTCAGCACAAGCTTCAAGCGCTTTGTATTGACTGGGGGGTCTGGCAAGAAGGCGGCATGGTGAGCGCCGCGGCGTTACAAGCTGCAGAGCGAAGTGGCTTTAAGCCCTTGCGCTTTGACCGTGGCTTGGATGCGCTTGAGCGACTACTTGGTGCGCAGGCCGCACAACTCGCCGTTGTCGATGCCGATTGGCGAACCATCAAGTCAATCTTTGGTGCGCGGCAGGAGATCAGCTTATTAAAAAATGTGGGCGCAACACCAACAGAGCCAGTCTCAAGCCAGCCACACATAGAGTCGACCAACGTCTTTTTAAAAGAACTCAAACAAACTCCCGCCCGAGAGAAACTGTCTTTCATCCGGCAGCAACTGCAATTGTGCTTAGCGAGAGTTCTCCGTTTTTCAGACGATCAACTTCCTGCTGTAGATTGGGGCTTTTTCGACATGGGAATGGATTCCATTTCTGCAGTCGAGTTTAGATTGGCCGTTGAAGCATTGACCCAACTTGAGTTGAATCAATCTGTGGTGTTTGATTATCCTAATACCCAGGCGCTCGCGACCTATGTCTCCTCGTTCCTGATCCCAGTCATAACGGCGAATCAGTCGCCAGACCTGACTCCCACTACGTCTACATCAAGTGCGTTGAGCCAAGGTGAAGCGCTGCAGTCAGACCTCGAAGACATCAGCCAACTGTCGGATGAACAACTCGCGGCTCTCATTGACGGCGAACTTGACGCACTCACGCAATCGGGCAATAAAAGATGAGTGACACCACAGTCTCGACAACACTAACGCCGCTGCAGAAAGCTTACGCAGCGATTACTCAGCTTCGCCAAAAGGTTGATCAGCTTGAGAAGGCGAATCACGAACCCATTGCGATCGTCGGTCTGAGTTGCCGTGCGCCAGGAGCCAACACCCCCGAGCAGTTATGGTCGTTGATTCGCGATGGCAAAGACGCCATCACCGAAATCCCCGTTGAGCGTTGGGATGCACAGCGCTACTACGATCCAAAACCCGGACAACCAGGTAAGTCGTACACCCGACGGGGCGGCTTCATCGACGGGGCCGATCAGTTTGATCCAGCCTTTTTCAACATCTCGGCCAGAGAAGCTGAGGGCATGGATCCACAGCAACGCATTTTGCTCGAGGTTGCCTGGGAGGCACTTGAGCGTGCTGGCATCGCTCCAAACACGTTAGTTGGCTCGGCGACGGGCGTCTTTATTGGCGTGACAGCGAGTGACTATGGCCTTCTGCAAGCCATGGATACGTCTTCACAAGAAGTCAACCCTTATTTCAACACCGGTACACCGCTCAATGGCTGTGCCGGAAGACTTTCGTATGTCATGGGGCTGCAAGGGCCCTGTATGGCGATCGATACCGCGTGCTCGTCTTCACTGACCGCGATTCATTTAGCCTGCTCAGCGTTGCGCGCTAAAGAATGCAATGCTGCCCTGGCCGGCGGTGTCAACCTGACCCTGTCACCCTTGCTCTATGTCACCCTATCCGCGGCTGGGATGATGGCGCCAGACGGGCAATGCAAAAGTTTTGACGATGCCGCAAACGGCTATGTCCGCGGTGAAGGCTGTGGCATCGTCGTACTCAAACGCTATTCTGATGCGATCGCGAATGGTGATCAAATTCTTGGTCTGATACGAGGCAGTGGCGTCAACCAAGATGGTGCAAGTAGCGGATTTACTGTTCCTAATGGTGTCGCACAACAAAGCCTCATTCGTCACACACTTGAGCGCGCCGGCGTCGCTCCGCAAGATATTGATTATGTTGAAGCACACGGCACGGGCACGCCACTCGGAGACCCCATTGAGGCGCAGGCTTTAGGCAATGTGCTTGGGCAGTCACCGACGCGCGTGAACCCCCTGATGGTGGGCTCGATCAAATCTAACATCGGACACCTTGAGTCGGCCGCTGGAGTCATGGGTTTGATCAAGCTGGTCCTTGCGATGCAAAACGAGCTGATTCCGCGTACGCTGCACCTGCACCAACCCAATACCCGCATTGACTGGAAAGGCCTCAATATTCAGCCATTAGACGAGCCCGTCGCGTGGCCGCGCACTGAAGCAAAGACGCGCTTTGCGTCGGTCAGTGCGTTTGGTGCGAGTGGCAGTAACGCCCACCTAGTGCTTGAAGAAGCCCCTACGTCGGTCATCAAACCAACAAGCGCGCGATCACGGAGTGCGCAAGTGTTAGCACTCTCGGGTAAAACCGACGCTGCCTTAAAAGACATCGCCACTCACCTTCGCGATCACCTCGCAACCCACACCGAACTTTCGTTTGAGCAGCTGTGCTTCAATCAAAATACGGGTCGCAACCAGTTTAACCACCGACTCGCACTGGTCGCGAGTAACCGTCAGCAAGCGCTTGAGGCGCTTGCTGCATTTGCCGACAATCGTCCAACAGCAGCCGTTCAACTCGGGCGGCAAGTTGCAGCAAAAGTCCCCAGCCCGGTATTTTTGTTTACGGGTCAGGGTGGTGTCTATCCAGGCATGGGGCATGAGCTCTATGACACGCAGCCTATCTATCAACAGGCGATCGATCGTTGCGCGCAAGAGCTTGACACACTAATCGATGCGCCACTCTTAGCTATCTTGAGCCCTGACAGTGCCCTGTCAGGTAACTACCTCTCGCAGGCGCGGTACGCTCAGCCTGCGCTCTTTGCTGTGCAATATGCGCTGGCAAGTTTGTGGCGCTCTTTTGGCCTCGAGCCTGCCGCCGTGCTGGGTCACAGCATCGGCGAGTATGCCGCGGCCTGTGTTGCCGGTGCGCTTTCGCTCAACGACGCCTTGAAACTGGTCGTCAAGCGCGCTGATTTGATGCAATCACTCGAGGCGACGGGCGGCATGACTGCCGTCTTGGCAGACGAGCAGACTGTTCGTCAGGCAATTGGCCCTTATCTAGAAGATATTGATCTAGGCGTCGTCAACAGTCAAAACAACGTGGTGGTGTCTGGAAGCCCTGCTGTGATCAAGCGTGCCCTTGCACCCTTGGTGAGTCAGGGTGTTCAAACAATTGATTTGAACGTGACGCATGCTTTTCATTCGCCGCAGATGCAATTGATTCTCGAGCCACTCGAACAGTTTGCGCAAACTCTTGTCGCCAAAGAACCTGAAGTGCTTTATGTGTCGGGTGTGACTGGCACAGTCTTGACGACTGACCAAGCCCTTGACGCTCAATATTGGCGACGCCACTGCAGAGATACCGTTCAATTCGCCTCGGGTCTGAACACCCTGATTGAACGGGGCCACACTCTATTTATCGAGATTGGTCCTGGACAAGTGTTAAGCAATCTTGGGAAACAAGCTCGACCTGAGGCGCACTGGCTGACTTCGATTGTCAGCAAGCAAACTGACTGGAAAACGCTTTCTCAGTCGGCCGCAACGGCCTTCGTCGCGGGCGCTCAAATTGACTGGTTCGGATTCGAAGCCGGGCATGCCACGCAAAAAATCACTCTACCCTCGTACTCGTTTCAACGCAAACGCTATTGGATTACTCAAAAGGATTCAGCGATGATTACCCCAATCAACAACAGTGCCGCAGCGCCTGTTGTCAACCCGCAAGTCGTGCGTCATCAACACGTTCTGACCAAGTTGTGTGAACTGTTTTCAGTCTTACTGCGCATTGCGCCAGAAGACATTGACGTACACGCTCAACTTGTCGAGATGGGCGCAGACTCGCTCGTACTGGTGTCAGGCGTGAGCGTGATCGAAGACAACTTTGGCGTCAAACTTGAAATTCGTCAATTCTTCGAAGAAATCACAAGCCTAGATGCGATCGCGGCCCACCTTGCCCAACACTCAGTTCTTCAGTTCGGGCAACAAGCGCCCGCCGCGCCGCACTTAGCTGCGACTGCCGTGGCAGCCCCCACCCAGCCACTCGCGGCGCCTCAGCACGCAGCACCACAAGCTGTTGCACCACAAACTGTTGCACCTCAAGTTGTTGTACCGCAAGTTGTTGCACCGCAAGTTGTTGCACAGACTTACGCGGCACTGCCAACTCCAAACACACACTCTATTGCAGCAACCGCTTTACAGCCAGTGTCAGCTGAACATCTGAATGCAATGCAGCAAATTGTCTTGGCACAAACGCAATTGATGTCGCAACAGTTGGCAATGTTGAATGGTAGTGCAAGTGCAATACAAACAGCGCCGTCGACTCAAGCGGTAAGTGCACCCCAGCCGACGAGCGTCGCGCAGCACACGAGCGTGATGCAGCATACGAGTGCATCGACTCAAACCGCTGCGCACGCGGTCGTTCAACCACAGGCCACCAAGGCCGTGACCGCGCCGGTGGCGCCGGCTGCAGAAGCCGAGGATCGCTCGTCTCCACTGCGTGCGCTGAACGCCCCAATCGTGCCAAATAACTCTAGCATGACCTCGCAACAAAACGCACACTTAGCAGCACTGGTCGAGCGCTATCAAGCCAGAACAGCAAAGTCCAAGGCGCTGGCTCAGGCCGCGCGCCCTGCCCTGGCAGACAGTCGTGCAAGCGTTGGCTTTCGTTTTTCAACCAAAGAAATTTTATATCCCATCACAGGGGTCGAATCGACCGGTTCGCGTTTGCGCGATATCGACGGAAATGAATATGTCGACTTGACGATGGGTTTTGGTGTGTTGCTGTTCGGCAGCCGTCCTGAACACATGAAAGGCGTACTAGAAGCTGAGATCAAACAGGGCTTTCAACTCGGCCCCCGCTCAGAGCATATGCTAGAGATCGCTCAACTCTTCACCGAGATTACCGGTCACGAACGCGTCGGATTCACCAACTCAGGGACCGAAGCGATCATGATCGCGCTGCGTCTAGCGCGCGCGACAACAGGCCGTGACAAGATCGTTATTTTCGATCGCGCCTACAACGGTCATTCTGATGGCACGTTGGCAAAGACTGTTCGCTCGTTAAACGGCGAACTGAACTCTGAACCTGTTGCACCAGGCATTCCACTGAACGTCGCCAAGGATGTTCTCGTATTGGATTATGGCAATCCAGAATCGCTTGAGATCATTCGCAAGCACGCACACGAACTGGCCGCAGTGTTGGTAGAGCCAGTGCAAAGTCGACGACTAGACTTACAACCAATTGAATTTTTACGCGAGCTCCGTACGCTCACTCGCGAGTGCGATGTCGCTCTGATTTTTGACGAGATGGTCAGCGGCTTCAGAGCCCATCCTGCAGGCTTTCAAGGAATGTTTGGGATTAAAGCGGATCTTGCTACCTACGGAAAAATCGTTGGCGGGGGCACACCTGTTGGTGCAGTCGCTGGCGACGCTCGGTACATGGACGGCATTGATGGCGGCATGTGGCAGTACGGTGATGCCTCATACCCTACGGCAAAGCGTACCTATTTTGGCGGGACCTTCAATCAACACCCCTTCTCGATGGCTGCAGCACTAGCCACGCTCAGGCATCTCAAGGCAAGCGGGCCTGCCTTACAAGAGAATTTGAATCGTCGCACGGCGGCCTTTGCGCAAACCCTCAATACCTTTTTCGAAAACGAAGAGTTATCGATTCGAGTCGTCACGTTTGCCTCGACCTTTGGCTTCAAGTTTTCGGGCAATATCGAGATGTTTTTCTATCATCTGCTCGAAAAAGGTGTCTATATCTGGGAGTGGCGCGCCTGCTTCTTATCAACCGCTCATACGGATCAGGACCTTGATTTCGTCATCAACGCCATCAAAGAGACCATACAAGAGATGCGTAATGGTGGATTTCTGCCTCCCCGCGGCGGTGGAATTCCATTAACAAAAAAGACTGAACCTGTGTCTTTGGCTCTAGCCACAGGTCAGAGCAAGATCGCAAAGGCTTCAAAGCCTGCACTTGCAACAGCGAGCCACTCACAAGCTCAAGCGCTTAATTTTGGGCTGTACTTTTTTGGCAATTATGACGCGGCGTTTTCAACCGACAAATACGACCTGCTCATGCAAGGCAGTCGCTACGGTGATAAAAATGGATTCAATGCCGTTTGGCTGCCCGAACGACACTTTGATAAATTTGGTGGCTTTTCACCTAACCCCTCAGTCTTAGCAGCGGCACTGGCACGTGAAACCGATACGATTCAATTGCGTGCCGGTAGCGTCGTGATGCCCTTGCATCACCCGTTGCGGGTAGCTGAGGAATGGGCGCTTGTCGACAACCTTTCGCATGGCAGAGCCGGGATTAGTTTTGCTTCTGGTTGGCATCCCAACGATTTTGCCTTGGCGCCAGAAAACTTTTCAAACAATCGCGAAGTCACCTTCGATGGCATCACCACGGTGAAGCGCTTATGGGCCGGTGAAAGCGTTAGATTTCTTGGCGGCGATGACAAAGAAGTTGAACTGAGTATTTATCCACGACCAAAACAGCAGTCGTTACCCGCCTGGCTCACCGTTGTAGGCAACCCTGACACGTATCGTAAAGCCGGCGAGATGGGCTTGGGAATATTGACCAATCTGCTAGGTCAATCACTCGAAGAGTTAGAAAAAAATATTGCCATTTATCAGCAAGCATTGACTGAACACGGGCACCCGGCTTCTGCCGGGAACGTCGCGGTATTGATCCACACGTATATTTGTGAAGATCACACAACAGCAGTCGAAACAGCGCGCGCACCGATGTGCAACTATCTACTGTCAAGCCTGTCTTTATTTCAAAAGATGGCAGAAAGTTTGCCGGCTCATTTGCGCGATGTCAATCGCGCAAGCGAAGCGGACAAAGCATTTATCGTGGCTAAGGCTTATGAGCGGTACATCGCGACTCGCGCCTTGATTGGTTCACCCGAGCACTGTCAACCCATGCTCGAGCGTCTCTCGCGCATGGGCGTGAACGAAATCGCTTGTTTCTTGGACTTTGGTATCGCGGCGGATTCGGTCATGGCGAGTCTACCCAACCTCACACGACTGAAGCACACCTACGCGCAGTCGCTCATCGCTGGGCAACAGACACATGAGCAGCCGGCAAACAGCTTTGCCTTAAGTGAGGCTCAGCACCAATTATGGCTACTGGCTCGGATGGATCCAGATGGTAGCAGAGCGTATAACGACCCCGCCTCTCTTTTATTCACTGGTAGGCTGAATATCAGTTTCCTTCAACAATCCTTACAAAAGATTGTTGAGCGACATGAATCGCTTCGAACGCGCATCGAAGCTGAGTCAGGTCAATGGCAAGTCATTGAACCCATTACACCAGTCATGCTCGACATCATTGATGTCTCTGAACAGCCTGACCCGCATGGGGCCGCGCGTGACTGGATGCTTGCCAAGTCTGGCGAATTGGCAAGCTTTTCTCGCGATAAGCTCTTTTATCCAACCTTGCTTAAACTTGCTCCTGAGCAGCATGTTCTTGTTCTGTGGGCGCATCATATTATTAGCGATGGCCCTTCGATGGGCATCGTCATTCAAGAAACCCTCTCACTGTATGAGTCGGCCGTTAAGGGGGCTGACCTTGAGCTACCTGTCGCGCCACGCTATGCCGCATTTGTGAACTGGCACGCGCAACAAGCACAAGCCGTGCACATGCAAGCGCACGAGTCTTATTGGCTCAAGCAATTTGCGCAGCCCATTGAACCTTTAGCCCTTGCCTGCGATTACCCGAGACCTGCCGTTAAGACGTTTAATGGCTCGCGACTCAGAGTGGTGATGGCTCAGTCACTCGCGTCGAACCTCAAAGGGTTGGCCAACCGCAATGGTTGTACGCTTTACATGCTTTTGACCGCTGCCTATTGTGCCTTGCTTCACCGACTGACCGAGCAACAAAAATTGGTAATCGGTGCACCTTACGCCGGTCGAGGTATTGATGGCGCACAGGGCTTAGTTGGCTATTGTGTACACATGCTTCCTATCTTGAGCGAGTTACAACCTGGCGCGAGCTTTCGCGCTCACTTAGCGTCTATCAAACAAACACTTCTCGACGCCTACGAGCATCAAGACTATCCGTTCGCGCGACTGATCGACAAACTTAACGTCAAACGCGACCCGAGTCGCTCAGCTTTAGTTTCAACGATTTTCAACCTTGAACGCTTGCCCAAGGACATTGCAGTCGCGGATGTCATCGCAGCCCCATATCCTCAGCCCATTCGCTATACACGCGTCGATTTGACTTTCACTTTAAATTTAATCGGCGATGACATTATTCTTGAAGCCGACTACAACACTGATCTTTTTAAAGCATCGTCAATCGAAAGAATGGTGCAGCAGTATGAGTCTGTGCTTGAAGCAATCTGCCTGAACATTGATTTACCCGTTTCGCGTCTCGCTCTTCTGACACAAGGCAAGCGCGATGCGCTGCTCGCGAGTTGGCAAATACAATCGCCTGCAGCACCAGCGGTTTGTTTTCACTCACTGTTTGAGCAAGTTGCAAGCGTTCATGCAAATAGCAACGCCGTGCTTCACCATCCGGCTAGCGGCTCAGCCCTAACCTACGGTGCTCTCAATCAACAAGCGAACCAGCTCGCACGCCGCCTGCGTGGCTTGGGTGTTGGCCCTGACCAGCGAGTGGGCGTGTGCCTGCCACGCTCAACCGACTTGATTGTGGCAATGCTCGCGACCATGAAAGCCGGCGGCGCCTACCTGCCCATGGATCCTTCCTATCCGGCCAACCGCTTAAATTACCTGCAACAAGACGCAAACGTGAGCGTACTGATCACGTCTGCTGAAATTGCCGAGCAAACTCAATTTTCTACCGCTCAGCTATTTTGCATTGATCAAGAACGCGCGCGCACCGAGTTAGAAGACGACACAAATTTAACGCTCAACACTGATCCCTCGAATTTGGCTTATGTCATCTACACCTCGGGTTCAACAGGGCAACCCAAGGGTGCGCTGATGACCCACGCTGGCATGACCAACTATCTGCAGTGGGCTGCCCACGCGTATGAAGCCTCAGTCGGGGATGGCTCGCCAGTTCTGGGGTCAATCGGCTTTGATGCAACGATCACAAGCATTTTTGTTCCCTTGGTCGCTGGCAATCAAGTCATCTTGCTTCCAGAAGGTGTTGAGTTTGAGGCCATACAAGCCTTAGTCAACTCACCTTATGAATATAGTTTTATCAAGTTAACGCCTGCGCACCTCGAGATTCTTAACACCTTACGCGCCCAAAACCCCGCCGCCGATGCGAAGCTTGCGAAATATTTGATCCTAGGTGGAGAGGCTCTTTCAGGAGCCAGTCTTGACCCGTGGTTCGACCACACCGCAACGCTCGGGATCAACGAATACGGACCGACCGAAACCGTAGTGGGTTGCTGCACGTTTGTCGCCACGCAACCGACTAGCGGCTCTGTTCCTATTGGCCACGCGATCCAAGGGACACGACTCTATGTGCTCGACCCCTATCTTGAACCTGTCGCAGTTGGCATGGAGGGTGAACTCTATATTGGCGGCGCCGGACTCGCCCGCGGCTATCACGACCGCCCAGGTCAAACGGCGGCCGCGTTTGTCCCCGATCCGTTCTGTGGAGAGGTCGGTGCCTCAGGTGATCGCTTATATAAAACAGGCGATCGCGTGAAATATCGTGAAGACGGTTGCCTGATCTTCTTAGGTCGTATGGATAACCAAATTAAATTAAACGGCTTCAGAATAGAACCCGGAGAAATTGAAGCCGCGTTGGTGGATCTCGCCGCGGTTCGCGAAGCCGCCGTCATGGTTCGCGAAGATCAGCCTGGCCAAAAACGCCTTGTCGCTTATCTCACTCTTGATCAGAAGGCCCAAGCTCAAGACTCAGCGTCTTTGAGGCAACAGTTGTTAAAAGTATTGCCCGCGCATATGGTCCCCAGCGTCTTTGTCACCTTGACAGACATGCCTCTCACCTCGCACGCGAAGATCGATCGTCAGCAATTGCCCGTTCCGTCTGCCGAGCAGACCGAACCCACTGGCGACTTGACTCTCCCTTCAAATGACCGAGAAGAACAAATTGCAGCGGCTTGGTGCGCGGCCCTTTCGCTACCCAAAGTCGGCGTGCATGAAAACTTCTTTGATATCGGTGGCAATTCACTGTTATTGCTGCAAATCTTTAAGACGATTGAACCACTTTTGCCGGCTCACTTCCTAATTGTCGATCTGTTTCGCTATCCAACGATTGCGAGTCTTTCGGAGCACTTGGGTAGGCAAGTCTCCTCACCCGCCACCGATATCAACGAGATTCAACAGCGCGCGGCGCTTCAAAAATCGGCCGCTACTGAGCAGGCCAAGCGCCAACGCGCCGCTAAAAGCGCAGTCAAGACTCGTCGCCAAACCGCTTAATCGCCATGGAACCGTTGCCCGTGAATCAAGAATTAAATCATCCAGAACTTGGGGATGCTATTGCAATTATCGGTATGGCCACCCGCCTGCCTGGAGCGCCCAATCTACAGGCTTACTGGGATCTACTGCGAGAGGGTAAAGAAGGGATCGTTCATTTTTCAAAAGAAGAATTGATCGCCGCCGGTGTTCCTGAAGATGTGATTGAAGATCCTGCTTTTCGGAGTGCCAAGGGCTACCTCGCAGATGTCGAGATGTTTGATGCCGCTTTTTTTGGGATCTCGCCACGTGAAGCTGAGTTGATGGACCCGCAACACCGCGTCATGATGGAGTGCGCTTGGGAAGCGATGGAACACGCCGGTTATGAACCGTCGTCTTACCCTGGGCGAGTCGCGATTTTCACCAGTGCTGGCATGAATACCTATTTGGCGTTCAACATCATGACGCACCCAGGTCTGATTGAAGACGTGGGCGGCTTTCAATTGTCAATGTACAACGACAAAGACTTTGTTCCGACGCGTATTGCCTACAGCATGAACACTCACGGTCCTGCCATCGATATCGGTACGGCATGCTCGTCATCGCTTGTTGGCATCCATATGGGGTGTCAACATTTATTGTCTTATCAGTCCGATATGGTGCTCGTTGGTGGGGTCACGGTACACTTTCCTCAACAGACCGGCTACCTACACGAGGCGGGCTCGGCGTATTCCCCCGATGGTCACTGCAGACCGTTTGATGCGACGGTCAGCGGACTAGTCGATGGCAACGGTGCCACCGCCGTGATTCTTAAGCGCTTGAGTGACGCGATTGCAGACGGCGATCACATTCATGCGATCGTTCGCGGCAGCGCCATTAATAACGATGGCTCAGACAAAATTGGGTACTCTGCGCCAAGTATCGATGGCCAAGCTGAGGTCATTCTTGAGGCATATGCTGCCGCGAGCGTACATCCCGACGAGATCAGCTATGTTGAAGCGCACGGAACCGCCACACCTTTGGGCGACCCGATCGAAGTTGCCGCGCTGACCCAAGCGTTTCGCGCAAGCACCGCACGTAAAACCTATTGCGGCTTAGGGTCGGTGAAATCTAATATTGGTCACGTTGATAAAGCTGCGGGTATGGCAGGCCTGATCAAGATCGTCTTATCACTACAAAATGAACACATTGCGCCAAGCCTAAGGTTTGAAGCGCCTAATCCAAAGCTCGACCTGCCCAATACACCGTTTTATGTTGTAAACAACCTTCAACCTTGGCCTCGCGTCACTGGCGCACCACGTATCGCCGGCATTAGTTCGTTTGGCGTTGGCGGCACAAATTCGCATGCCATTCTACAAGAGGCACCGCTTCAAGCTGTCGGTAGCGAATCGCGGTTGAACCAGTTGTTCGTGCTCTCGGCGAAGACAGAGTCGGCCCTGACGACGAAGGCTAATCAGCTTTCGCGCTACCTCTCTGAACACCCCACGGTCAGCTTGCCAGACGTAGCGGCGACACTGCAACGTGGACGTAAGCGCTTTGCGCACCGCATCGCCATCGTATGCTCAAGCGTACAAGATGCGGTGAGTCGCCTCGAACATGCTGCGCACACCTACACGGATCGAAGCTCAACAGGTCGCGTGACCTTCATGTTTACAGGACAGGGAAGTCAATATGCGGCCATGGGCAAGGGGCTATACCGAACTGAGCCTGAATTCAAACAGCACTTGGATCAATGCGCCGATATTCTTTTGCCCCTGCTAGGCAGAGATATCAGAAGCGTCCTTCTGTGTGAGGACGACGCACGCGAACAAGCTCAAGAGTGGTTGCGACAAACAGAATTGGCACAACCGGCTCTATTCTCGCTTGAATATGCGCTTTCCAAGCTGTGGATGAGTTGGGGCGTTGAGCCCAACGCAATGATAGGTCACAGCCTAGGCGAATACGTCGCGGCGTGTCTGGCCGGTGTGTTTAGTCTTGAAGACGCGCTTAAACTCGTCAGTGCACGCAGTCGCTTGATGCAGAGCATGCCAACAGGAAGCATGATGGCAGTCAGTCTGTCGGAGGCTCGAGTCCGTGAAACGCTGGTTAGCACACAATCCAAATTAGATATTGCGGCTGTCAATGCCGCGAATCTTTGTGTCGTGTCTGGCCCGTCTGATGCCATTCAAGCTTTTCAAACTTCCTTACAAGCGCAAAGCATTCAAACGCGGCCACTGCATACCTCGCATGCTTTTCATTCAGCGATGATGGAACCCATGCTCGAGGCGTTTGCGGCCATCCTCGGGTCTGTTGCACTTCATCCACCCACGCTTCGTTACGTATCGAACGTCTCGGGTACCTGGATCACTTCGGCTCAGGCGACTAGCGCTCAGTACTGGCTCGACCATATCCGCCAAGGCGTGAAATTTCACGCTGGCCTGCAAACCGTACTTGAGCAGTTTCCAACAGATGTTCTTCTTGAGATTGGGCCGGGACGCACACTGACGAGCTTGGCGCGCATGACGCAAGTCTCAACCGGTGAGCCACCAGTTTGCATACCGAGCCTACCGCCTGTTGAGGCCTCGAGCCCCGCCGATCAATTCATACTCAGCAGTCTCGGTCAGCTTTGGATGTCGAACTGTGACATCGATTGGGACGGCTTTTATGCAAACGAACAACGGCTTCGACTGCCACTACCCACATATCCTTTCGAACGATCAAAGTTTTGGATCGAGCCACGACTCAGTCAACACGCAGATCAGATCGCGCTTGAGAGCGCCGCCCGACGCACTCAGCCAAAAGAATGGTTTTACGTGCCTGATTGGAAAAATACAGCACCACTCAATCCCGAGGCAGCATCCACCCAGCGTCGCTGCGCCATTGTTCATTCGTCTTGCACCTTGAGCGCTGCACTTGAGCAAACGCTCGTTGCGAACGGACACGTGGTCACAATGTATGCTGTGGATACGATCTCGACCGCCAAGTTTGGGGCAAGCGATATTGTTTTTATGGTCGATGCTAGCACTGCCCCTTCGCTGACGGCCGCCAGGAGTCACACTCAAGCTCCCGCACCCATCAAGCTGCACCCTTTGCTTTCTATCATTCGTGCGATGGCTGGCAGTGGTACAGATTCACTGGTCACCCTGTGCGTCGTCACCCAAGACGCCGTGGGTTTGAGCGCAGATAGTCACGTCGATCCAGCGTGCGCCGCACTAACAGGCCTACTCAAGACGATCCCTTACGAATACCCTCACATTCGCACTCAGTTGATCGACGTCAGTCAGCAAAAACAGATCCGTCAGTTCAATCGTCTCGCCCAGGCGATTTGTCACGAAGCGCTTGAGGTGCATCCCGCTGAAATCGTTGTGTTACGTCAAGGATCTCGGTCGATTCCTCAACTGAGGGCATTGACCATACCGAGTGCCCGGCATGACAACACGCCAGAATCGGTTGAGCAGTCGGCACTCGTACGCAACGGTGGTGGGTATATCATCGTAGACGGGCTTTCCGATATCGGGGTCGTCTTCGCTCAAAGCTTCGCGCAGTTCACAGAAGCGAAATTACTGCTCACGACTAGCCAAGAATTGACACCTGCGCTGACAGGCAAGTATCAGGCGCGTTTAGCATTGTTAGCAGAGAAAGGCGTACAAGTCACACTCAAACAGGTCAATGCCGATTCGAGCCAAGAGCTTGAACAACTCATGACGCAAACATTAGCAACATGGGGGCACTTGGATGGCCTCGTTGACGCCTCAGACATGCATGCAAGCAAACCAAGCGGTCCATGCGTAACAATTGAGTTGTCTAGCGTCGAAAGCTATCTGCAACAACAGCAACGACGCATACAAATACTCGAACACGCGACAGAAAATCTCTCGCTTGATTTTTGCATGGTCATGTCATCGCTAAGCGCTCAAATCGGCGCACTGGGTCAAGCACCTCACACGATTGCAGGCACTTATCTTCAGGCCTACGTCCAACAACTCAATCAACGCAGTACGTTTCCGTGGATGATTGTTCAATGGGATGCGTGGAAAGCTGGAGAAACGTCAAGCGTTGCGGCTGAGCGAGCGAAAGACTTTACGATTTCGCCCTCTGAAGGCGAGATGGCCTTTGGGCAGCTTTTGCAACTAGGCGCTGTGCAATGCGTCATGATCGCAACAAACCCACCAATGTTGCGGCGGGCAAGCATTTTGAAGCAAGCCGATGCGACTGACACCGAGCAGACCACGACCGAACGTCGATACGACCGCCCCAACATCTCAAATGCATTTGTGGCTCCGCGCAATGAACATGAACATAGTGTTGCGCAAAGTTGGCAGAAATTTTTGGCGATTCATCAAATCGGTATAGAAGATAATTTTTTCGATCTAGGCGGCCACTCGTTGTTAGGCGCTCAATTGACCATGGATCTTCAGCAGAAATTTGGTGTTCTGGTAGATATCGGTTTGCTTTTTGCACACCCGACAGTCGCTCAGCTCAGCGCAGTGCTCATTGAGAGACAAATGGAGCAGACAAATGAAGCACAACTGCTCGCTCAATTAGACAAACTGGAAAGCATGACTGACGAAGAAGTCCAGGCACTATTGGCACGAGATGACTTGCCACCCGAGCTCGCACGAGCACTTGGCCTCGATTCTGAAACCTAATACTCAACTCAAAGCGGAGTTTGCAATGACAACCGAACAAACTGAAACACAATACATCGTAGTCATCAACCACGAAGAACAATATTCAATTTGGCCTGACTTCAAAGAGATCCCTTTGGGATGGAAAGATGCGAATTTTCGTGGTGCAAAGGCGGCCTGCCTTGAACATATCAACACCGTATGGACGGACATGCGACCCCTGAGCTTACGTTTGAAAATGAATGCCACGACAGCGTAACTAATTCTGCATCTCAACTTAACTGACAGGTAACCCTATGAATCATCAAAAACCCTACGAGGCCGTCATTCGCAAATGCTGGGCCGACCCAGCTTTTAAGGCACGCCTACTCGCTGATCCAATGACTGTCATGAAAGAAGAAGGTATGTCAGTGCCAATCGGAGTCACCAGCGTTGCCGCGATTGAAAATGGGCCGTCGCAGTTGACCTTGATGATTCCTCCTAATCCTGACGACCTGACAGAAGAACAAAAGGCTGGGATCGTTGCGGGTGGCTATTTCATATTTTCACGAGGCGGTTTCTCTTGCGACTTTGTCGTTCACAATCGATAAGCATCAACCAATGACGTCTTTAGCCAATCGACTGGCGGGTCTTTCTCCTGCTAAGCGAGCGTTGCTTCAAAGAGTAGCCGCCTTAGCCGATGGAAAGGCAGGTGAACTTGAGCCCATTGCCCCTCGAGCGGCGGATGCTGCGCCCCCCCCGCTTTCGTTTGCTCAGCAGCGTCTTTGGTTTCTCGATCAGCTTGAAGGGGCGAGTGCCACCTACAACATGCCGGTCACGGTCAGGCTAGAGGGCCCGCTTAATCTTCGCGCGCTCGAACAAGTTTTTAAAGAGATCGTCAGGCGACACGAATCTTTACGATCCAATTTTCTTGCTGAAAACGGTCAGTCACGACTCGTGATACATGACTCGGTCGATGTCCAGACTCGATTGATCGATATCAGTGGTGGTGCGCCAGAGCAGCAAGAAGAGCGCATGATGGCGCTGGCCGTTCAAGAGGCTCAGACGCCCTTTGACCTGGCGCGCGACCAGCTACTACGAACCACGTTAATTAAGCTTAACGAGCAACACCACATTCTACTGCTGACGATTCATCATATCGTTTCTGATGGTTGGTCGATTGGTAACGTTCTGTTGCACGAAATCACCACACTTTATGTCGACTACTCAGAGGGTCGCGATTCGACACTTGAGCCTCTGCCCTTGCAGTACGGTGACTTTGCGCTGTGGCAGCGCGAGTGGCTAAGCGGTGCGCGACTAGAGGCGCAGGTTGAGTACTGGAAAACACAGCTTAGGGGCGTGCCCACTTTGCTTGAACTTCCCACGGATCATCCTCGCCCAGCGATACAAAGTTTTGTTGGACAAACCTACAACTTTTCATTAAATAAAAATTTATTAGCCGCACTGAAAACGCTCAGTCAAGCCTCAGGCACCACGCTGTTCATGACGCTTTTGGCTGGCTTTTCTGCGCTGTTGGCGCGTTACAGCAGACAAGAAGACGTCGTTGTTGGTTCGCCCGTCGCGAATCGCACACGTAAAGAACTCGAGCCATTAGTCGGATTCTTTGTCAATGCCTTAGTCTTTCGCAGCACGTTTACCGATAATATGACCGGTAGCGAATTACTCAAACAGATTCGCCAGACCTGTCTAGATGCCTACAAACATCAAGATGTGCCCTTTGAACGACTCGTCGAGGCGATCAAGCCCGAACGTAATGCGAGCTTCAGCCCGCTGTTTCAAGTCATGTTTATTTTGCAAACGCAAAATCAAGAGCGCACCGGCTTGAAAGCAGGCGAACTCACCATGACCAGCCTGCCGATGGATGCGGGCACTTCGATGTTTGATTTGACGCTGAAGCTCGAAGAGCAAGGTGGTGAAATTCAAGGTGAGTTCGAGTACAGCACTGCGTTGTTTGAAGCCCCCACGATCAAGCGCTTTATCGAGCACTATTTGCAATTGCTTGAGGGCCTGGTGAAGCACCCAGAAGAGCGCCTCTCAAGCCTCCCACTCATGCTCGCGCCTGAACGTAACACCGTTCTACTGGATTGGAATTCAACCACCTGTGCCGTAGATGCTGAACAAAACATTTGTAGTCTTTTTGAACAGTGCGTTCAACAGCATCCAAACAAAATAGCGTTGCGCTTTGATGGCCAAGAGCTAACGTATGCAGAGCTTAATCAGCGAGCGACTCAACTCGCAGCGTATTTGCGTACGCAAGGCGCGACAACTGAAACACTTGTCGGGCTATGCCTCAATCGCTCAAGCGAGTTGGTCATCGGTGCACTTGCTATTTTAAAGACCGGTGCCGCTTACGTACCCCTTGATCCAGCCTACCCGCTCGATCGCTTGTCTGGGATGATCGAAAGTTCGGGTTTGCAGTTGATTCTTTGCGAACGTGCGACGATCGAAGCCCTACCGAAGAACATTGGTCAACATGTCCTGATCGATCAAGACAAAGTAACGATCGCGGCATGTGAACATCGCTTCACGCGCCAGACCCTCGCTGACAGCTTGGCTTACGTGATCTACACCTCTGGCTCAACCGGCAAACCCAAAGGGGTGCAGATCTCCCATCGTGCCTTGCTGAATTTTTTGCTCACCATGCAGCAAAAGCCCGGGTTTGACGAAAGTGAGACGCTGTTAGCCGTCACCACAATCTCTTTCGATATCGCCGGACTTGAGCTCTATTTACCGTTGATCAGCGGAGGCACCATCGCTTTGGCCTCAAGAGAGACCACGGCGGACGGCTTTGCCCTGCTCAAAGCGATTCAAAGTACCGGCGCCACGGTCATGCAAGCCACACCAGCGACTTGGCGCATGTTGATGCTCACTGGCACTAAACAGCCTGGGCTCAAGCGAATTTTCTGCGGCGGTGAGGCGCTTGATGGCGAATTGGCCAGTCAGCTTCTTCAAACCGGCGCCGAAGTCTGGAACCTGTATGGGCCCACCGAAACCACCATTTGGTCAACCGCTAGCCAAGTGATTGCAACACAGAGCGATGATTCGAGAAAAAAATCGGGTGCCCCAATCGGCACCCCGATCGGAAATACCCAAACATATATTTTGGACGACTCCCTTGAGCCCTGTGCGCTAGGCGTACCAGGAGAGCTCTACATCGGCGGGATGGGTGTCAGTCGGGGCTACCTGGGACAACCAGGAATGACAGCCGAGCGCTTCATTCCAGACCCTTTTAGCTTGAGTGCCGGCGCACGTTTATATCGAACCGGCGACCTGGTGCGTTATCAAAACGATGGTCAAATCAGCTATATCGGTCGCGTAGATTTTCAAGTCAAAGTTCGTGGCTTCAGGATTGAACTCGGAGAAATTGAAGCCACACTGAACGGACATCCTGAAGTACAAAATGCCGTTGCAGTCGTGCGAATGGATCGACCCGAGCAACCTCAAATTGTTGCCTATGTTCAAACTGCCGCAGACCCTGCGCAGAATGATAATCAAGCCTCGCTGATTGCGCGCTTACGCATTTTGCTGCAAAGTCAGTTGCCCGCCTACATGATGCCGACCACCATCATGTGCCTGACCAGCATGCCAATGACACCCAATGGCAAGATTGATCGAAAAGCCCTGCCGTCACCCGATTTCACCCAACAACAAGAAGATTATGTCGCCCCCAATACCGACATCGAGCGTGAGTGTTGTGCCATTTGGTCATCATTGCTTGGCATCCCGCAGATCGGCATCAGGGACAACTTCTTTACTTTGGGTGGGCATTCAATACTGGCAGTCCAACTCATCTCAAAACTCAGAGATGCCTTGCGTGTCGAACTTGCCATTCATACCCTGTTCGATTGTCCAACAATCGAACAACTGGCCCAAAAAATTGCCACGCTGACTGGTTCTGCGACGACGGGTCAACAAGCGCCAACCATTAGCCGGCTGACCGAGCAAGATAAGCAACACTCAGCTTTGGCTTTCGCGCAACAACTGCTCTGGTTCTTGAGCCAACTAGAGGGCCAAAATGCAACCTATCTGATTTCGGGCGCTGTCCAGATGACCGGCGAACTTGCGGTCGATGTTCTAGAACCGGTCTTCACCGAACTGGTCAGACGACACGAGGCGTTGCGAACAACGTTTATCGAAATCAACGGCAATCCCGTGGCGCGCTTACTGCCTCAAAAAGACTTCAAGATCACGCAGATCTCTTTTGAGCAGCTAAAAGACACTGAACAAGCGAGCGCGATACAAGATCTCATCCAACAAGAGACCAATCGTCCGTTTGATCTCACGCGTGATGTGTTGTTGCGTGTGTTGCTGATTCGCAAAACGGCCACCTCACATGTCATGATCATGACCTTGCACCACATCATCTCGGATGAGTGGTCGATGGCCATGCTTCAGCACGAAGTCGTGCAGCTCTACCATGCCTACCTCAACGAGCAGCCCTCACCGCTCGTCGAACTGACTTTGCAATATTCAGATTATGCCAACTGGCAGCGCAATTGGCTCACCCGCGAGCGACTCGCCGACCAGATGGCTTACTGGGTCGATCAACTCAAAGGAGCACCTGCGCTTCTTGAACTGCCAACCGACCATGCGCGCCCCACCATTGCCAGTCATTTAGGTAAAACCTTTTCTTTCAACATTGCGTCATCGCTGATGGATGGAGTCAGAGGCCTGACCCAGGCGGCAGGTGCAACGCTATTCATGACACTGTTAACCGCTTGGTCAACCCTTTTGGGGCGTCACGCGGGCACCACTGATCTCGTCATCGGTTCACCAATGTCAAGCCGTAACCGGTCTGAGCTCGAAAGCTTGATCGGATTTTTTGTGAATACTCTGCCCTTACGCATAGACCTCTCAGGTCAAGCTAACAGCCTGACCTTAATTCAGCGGATTAAAAAGACTGTACTCGGTGCCTTTGCGCACCAAGAGCTGCCGTTTGATCATCTTGTCGAAGAACTCAAACCCGAGCGCAATCTAAGCTATACACCCGTGTTTCAAGCAATGTTTGTGATGCAAAATGCACCAACGGCTGAATTGACCTTTGATGATCTCACACTCGAGATGATCACCACTGAAACACTAGTTTCAAAGTTTGACTTGACGCTTTCTGTTGAAGACAAACAAGGCACTCTGCACGGTGTCATTGAGTACAGCACAGATTTATTTGAGCAAGAGACGATTGAGCGACTGGCTACCCAGTTTGAGCAATTACTCATCGGCATGTGCGCACAGCCAGAGCAACAGGTCTTGAGTTTGCCATTATTAACTGCAGAGCAGTCGCGTGCCTTGACGGCGATGGCCAACCCCTGGCCAGAGGAAAATCTCGCAAGTGAGTCGGTTCTGGATGTCTTTGCAGCAATCGTCGCGACTCATCCAGAACACCGTGCTCTGCTGTGTGCTGAACAAGCACTATCCTTTAGTGAGTTAAATCAAGCTGCTAACCGGCTGGCTCACCAACTCAGGCTAGCAGGCGCACGCTCAAACACGGTCGTCGGCCTGTA
>JARXAG010000206.1 GCA_029866055.1 Burkholderiaceae bacterium | reverse complement strand
GGCTTGCAATGGGTTGAAAGTGATCCAGTGCGTGTGGCACAGACCTTGGCACAACAACCAACGGTGAGTATCAAACTCGGTCGCGAGCGCAAGCCTGCGGTTGTAGTGTCGAGCGAACCTCTGGTGCACGTCGAAACGCGCGCTTAACGTGAGCTTGACCCTGCCACCGCGGCTTTGCTGCGGTGGGGCAGATAAAAACGGCGACCTAGGTCGCCGTTTTTATATTGCGTCGTTTTGTATCCTTGTCAGCACTACGCTGCAACAGAATCCACAGGCTGATTAGTCATGATCGCCATTAAGCGAGCGAGCTCTGCACGCAACTGACGGCGATCAAACACCATATCGATTGCGCCTTTTTGCTGTAAAAATTCTGAACGCTGAAAACCTTCTGGCAATTTTTCACGCACCGTTTGTTCGATCACGCGCGGGCCAGCAAAGCCGATCAAGGCCTTGGGTTCACCAATCACGACATCGCCCATAAACGCAAAGCTCGCCGATACGCCGCCCATCGTGGGATCAGTCAGCACACTAATAAAAGGCAACTTGGCATCTGACAAACGCGTCAACATGGCATTGGTTTTGGCCATTTGCATCAACGAAAACAAACTTTCTTGCATGCGCGCGCCGCCCGAGGCTGCGACGCATATAAAGGGTACCTTTTGAGCAATAGCCGCCTTGACACCCTGAACAAAACGTTCGCCGACCACCGACCCCATCGAGCCACCCATAAACTCAAACTCGAAACAGGCCAACACGCAGGCAACGCTGTGAATACTGCCGCTCGTGACGATCAACGCGTCACTTTCACCCGTTTGACGCATGGCTTCTTGGATACGTTCGGGATATTTACGTGAATCTTTGAATTTAAGCGGATCCATCGAACGAGTGTTTGAGCCTATCTCGACCCGACCTTCGATATCGAGCAGTGATTCAATACGCGCGCGCGCGTTCAGACGCATGTGGTGATCACACTTGGGGCACACGTGCAGATTCGCGGCTAAATCCTCGTTGTACAGCACAGCTTCGCACGCGGGGCATTTAAGCCAAACACCCTCAGGCACACGTTTGGTTTGTGCCGTGGGCGTATTAATCGTTTTGTTAATACGGGGTGGTAATAATTTACCTAACCAACTCATGCTTGGTTTCCGGTTACCCGAGCCGCTGCAGCAGCGGCACCCGTTGACGCACCTGAGGTGGGCCGAGCAACCTCAAGCGCCTGGCGAATACTCGCCAACCAACTCGCGCCCGCATCAATCGCGGCCTGCGACTGTTGCGCCAGTGGCAGCCCTTCGCAAGCTTTGGTCATGGTGTCGATTAACTTACTACCGATCACAACCGCGTCAGCCACCAAACTAATTTTTTGCGCGCTTTGCGCATCGCTGATGCCAAAACCAACGCCAACTGGCAAAGAGACATGTTGGCGAATGCGTTGCAAACGCGTTGCGACATCTGCGACGTCGAGATTGCCTGCGCCGGTCACGCCGTTTAGCGAAACGTAATACACATACCCGCGCGCGATCTTACCAACCGCGCGGATACGCGCTTCGGTTGAGGTAGGCGCCAACAAAAAAATCGGTGCGATATGGTGCTGCTCGAGCATTTGCACAAACTCGCCGATTTCTTCGGGCGGATAATCAACCGTCAACAAACCGTCAATACCGGCAAGCTGCGCCCGTTCGGCAAATTGCTTTTGCCCCATGCTTTCGATCGGATTCGCGTAGCCCATCAAAACAATAGGCGTTTGCTGGTCGGTTGACCTGAATTCAGCCACCATTTCTAAGACGTGCTTTAAACCTACACCCTGTGCAATCGCGTGCTCGGCCGCACGCTGAATGACGGGGCCATCGGCCTGTGGGTCTGAAAAGGGGATCCCAAGTTCAATCACATCGGCCCCGGCTTTCACCAGAGCATGCATCAAGGGCACCGTGGTGGCAGGCAAGGGATTACCGGCGGCAATGTAAGGAACAAGTGCTGCGCGTTTTTGCTCTGCAGCACGTGCAAAAGCGGCTGCGATGCGATCTAGGGATTGAGTCATAAATGTAAAAACCTTTAAAGCACCATGCCAGCGCGTTGCGCAACGGTGTTGATATCTTTGTCGCCGCGACCAGACAAATTAATCAGGATCACTTTGTCTTTAGACAGCGTGGGCGCCAACTTGGCCGCATACGCCAATGCATGGGACGTTTCGAGCGCAGGAATGATGCCCTCGACGCGACAACAGTGATGAAAGAACTTGAGCGCTTCTTCGTCGGTGACGCTAACGTACGAGGCGCGACCACTATCTTTCAGCCAGGCATGCTCAGGGCCGACACCTGGGTAGTCAAGGCCCGCTGACACTGAGTGAGTTTCAGCAACCTGACCATTTTCATCTTGCAGAACGTAAGTGCGGTTGCCGTGCAACACACCAACCCTGCCCGCCGAGAGTGTGGCCGAGTGTTTGCCGGTTTCAACGCCTTCTCCGGCCGCTTCGACGCCAATTAACTTAGTCTGCTCGAAGGGGATATAGGGGTGAAAAATGCCCATAGCGTTTGAACCGCCACCGACGCAAGCCAACACGTAATCCGGTTGCTTACCTGCATACAAAGGCATTTGCTCAATCGATTCTTTACCGATCACTGAGTGAAAATTTCGGACCATCATAGGATAGGGATGGGGGCCAGCAACCGTACCGATGATGTAGAACGTATTGTCAACGTTTGTGACCCAATCGCGCATGGCTTCGTTCAACGCGTCTTTCAGCGTGCGTGAACCCGAGGTCACAGGGACCACAGTCGCCCCGAGCAACTTCATGCGATATACGTTAGGCGATTGACGCTTGACGTCTTCGATGCCCATGTAGACCACACATTCCATGCCGTAGCGCGCGCATACCGTGGCAGTGGCCACACCATGCTGACCGGCACCGGTTTCAGCGATGATGCGTTTTTTACCCATCCGGCGTGCCAACAACGCCTGACCCAGGCTGTTATTGATTTTATGGGCGCCCGTGTGGTTGAGGTCTTCGCGCTTAAACCAGATTTGCGCGCCACCAAGCTCTTCGGACCACCGACGCGCGTGATACACCGGTGTGGGGCGACCGACAAAGTGCTTCAGTTCGTATTCAAACTCGGCCACGAAATCAGGGTCATTCCGATACTTTTCGTAAGACAAGCGCAACTCTTCAATTGCCTGCATCAGGGTTTCGGCCGCAAACACACCACCGTAAGGGCCAAAATGACCTTTTGCGTCAGGAAAATCATAAGGTTTCAAGATCAGATCTCCGGATCAAACCAAGCTGCGCGGGCAACCATATGCCCAACGCGTTTTGCGCCACCACAAATACCCAACAGGGCTTTAGGATAGTTTTAGCGCGAAAGTCCTCAGTTTAGCAGTCTGAGGAGTAAAAAAACGCAGTAAACCTCACGCTCCCACGCATTTTTGGCTAACGACGGCGCGCTAAAAACACACCCGATACCTCACCCAAAGCGCTGAGTGCGTATTGCAAATCGTTACCACCGCGAATTTCAACGGTAAAGGCCATGTAGGCAATCGAGGCCTTGGTCTGAGTATTGACGGCGATCACGTTCAAACGTAAGCGCGCGAAAACCTCAGACAAGTCTCGCAGTAAACCAGAGCGATCCTGAGCTTGGATAATGACCTCGACCGGATAGACCGACCCAGGCGTGCCCGCCGACCAGGCGACTTCGATGACGCGTTCGGGTTGATGCTTGCTTAAATCTGCAAAGGTCGAACACGCGGAGCGATGGATCGACACCCCACGCCCTCGCGTAACAAACCCTTGAATCGCATCGGGCGGTGCCGGGCGGCAACAGCGCGCCAATTGTGTCAGCAACGACCCCACGCCAACCACCAGCACACTGCCTTTACCAGACGTACTGTTGCTTTCTGCACGCAGCGCCTGCGCCATCAAATCTTCAACACTTAAGTCAGGCTCTGGCGCAGCGGGCTGCAACACAGCATCGATTTGGCGCAAACTAAACTCTTCTTTTGCCGCAGCAACATAGAGATCATCTGCGCGCGCGAAACCAAGTTGTTGGGCCAAGTGCTCGAGATTGATCGCTGTTTTGCCGAGCCGCTGCAGCTCTTTTTCGACCAACGCCTGACCCTGCGTGGTGCGCTGAGCCAATTCAATCGCGTTAAACCAAGCGCGCACTTTGGCGCGCGCGCGTGGGCTTGCCAAAAAGCCCAGCTGGGGGTTCAGCCAGTCGCGCGACGGCCCGCCCGATTTTGTGGTCACGATATCGACCGTTTGACCGGTTTGAAGCTGCGTACTGAGGGGCACCATTTGCCCATCGACCCGCGCGCCGCGGCAGCGATGCCCTAAGTCTGAGTGCAAGTGATAAGCAAAATCCACTGGGGTGGCCCCAATCGGCAACTCAATCACACGCGCCTGGGGCGACAAGACATAAATACGATCTTGTGTGACGCGCCGCGGCTTGCTGGGCTGCGGCTCGTCCGACTGAGCACCTGCCTCAGTGTTCCAGGCCAAGAGCTGCCGCATCCAGGCGAGTTGCCGATCGTATTCAGCCACGGCAGGGGCCTGCCCCGTCGCCGAATGTCCAGTGCGCCCCCCCACCTCTTTGTAGCGCCAATGCGCAGCCATGCCAAACTCAGCAAACTCGTGCATCGCCCGGGTACGAATCTGCACCTCAAAAGGGCGACCCGCCGCATCGGTCACAACCGTGTGCAAAGATTTATAGCCATTGGGCTTAGGACGCGAAATATAGTCATCAAACTCGTCTGACACTGGCTCCCATTGTTCGTGCACAAACCCAAGCGCGGCATAACACTCGCGCTCATCTTGAACAATGATCCGCAAGGCACGCACGTCGTACAACTCACTAAAAGCAAGCTGCTTGGTTCGCATTTTGTTATGGATACTGTAAATGTGCTTCGGCCGCCCTGACACCTCGGAGACGACCCCTCGTGCCGCGAGCCCCTGCGCCAATTGCTCGATCGTCTGCGTAATAAATTCCTCACGCTCGATGCGTTTCTCTTCGAGTAATTTTGCAATGTCTTTGTAACGCTGGGGGTCAGTGAAGCGAAAGGCCAGGTCTTCCATCTCCCACTTGATCTGCCAAATTCCTAAACGATTGGCCAGCGGCGTGTACAAATCAAGTGTCTCGCGCGCGAGCATCGGATCACACGGTCGTTTTTCTGCCGCAAGCCAGCGCAATGTTTGTAAGCGCGAAGCGAGACGAATCAGCACAATACGCAAATCGGCAGCCATCGCCAAAAGCATTTTGCGCAACATTTCTTTTTGATCGGTCGAATCTAGTGCGCCAGCACTGGCACCGCTAGCCAACGAACCTAAGCGCGACAACGAATGAGTACCCTGCACTAACTGGGCAATCTCGGCACCAAACCGATCGGCAACCGTGTTTGAAACGCGAGCCTTCACCCCCGTGGCCTCGGTCGGTTCGGCGATAAACATCAGTAGGGCCGCGACACGCGTAGCCGCATCGGCTTGCATCGCTGCCAAAATTTGGGCTGAGCCCAGAGCATGCGCCAATAAGGTTTCGCCACCCCCCGTCACTTGCTCAGACAGTAAAGGCGTTACCCAATCGAGCGCACGCTGCAACAAAGACTCATCAGCGGGCACTAAGCCGCTGATCAATGTGTGAAGATCTGCTGTAGAGACCTTAGACAACGTTAACCATTCAGTGATTCACCCTCACACTGCGGCAGTGACGACAATTTCAACTTTGTAGTCGGCACTTGCCAGACGGGCTTCGATGGTCGCGCGTGGTGGCGCGTTGCCCTCAGCGACCCAGGCATCCCAAGCTTTGTTCATACCGTCAAACTCTTTCATGTTGGCCACAAAAATCTGTGCCATCAAAATACGAGTTTTATCAGTGCCTGCTGTGGCTAGTAACTTGTCTATCACAGCCAAAATCTGCCCGGTTTGACCGGTGATGTCTTGGGTGGTGTCATCGGCGACTTGACCTGCCAGATAGGCGACGCCGTTATGTACGGCCATGTCAGATAAGCGCTTACCAACGTTTACTCGGTGAATGTTACTCATAAAAATCCTTGAATCAATTAGGCCGCAGGAAGTTCAAACACTTGACGCAAATACGCCAAGTACGCTTTATCGTCACACATCGTTTTTTCGGGTGCATCTGAAACTTTTGCCACAGGTTGCCCGTTACAGCGAATCATTTTCATGACAATCTGCAAAGGCTCGTGACCCAAATCATTAGTCAGGTTCGTGCCAATGCCAAAGGCTGTGCGGCAACGCCCCGCAAAACGACGCGTCAACTCAATAGCGCGTGGAAATGTTAACGCATCCGAAAAAATCAGGGTCTTGGTACGTGCATCGACGCGATTGGCCGTGTAGTGCGCAATCATGCGCTCACCCCAGTCAAAGGGGTCGCCCGAATCGTGCCGTGCGCCATCAAATAATTTGCAAAAATACATATCGAAATCGCGCAAAAAAGCTTCGAGCCCATACACATCCGACAGAGCAATTCCCAAATCGCCTCGGTATTCTTTTGCCCAAGTCTCAAGGGCAAACACCTGCGAGTCGCGCAACCGTGGTCCCAACGCCTGGCAGGCTTGCAAATATTCGTGCGCCATCGTGCCCAGCGGCAAAACGCCATGCTTCATCGCAAACCAAACATTGCTGGTCCCGGCAAAGTGTTCGCCCATCTGCGACTTCATTGTCGTGACCACTTCTTCGTGCCAGACATGAGAAAAACGCCTGCGCGTGCCGTATTCGGCCACGCGAAATTCAGCCAGATCGGTGGCGTCAAGCACCAACTTCATCTTAGTTTGCAAGCGCTTTCGACCTTCAGCCCAGTCGGGGTCTTGACACACATTGCGAAAATAGACCTCGTTGACGATCGCCAACACTGGGATTTCAAACAGAATAGTGTGCAGCCAAGAGCCCTTGACTGAAATAGCGATTTCACCGGGCAACTCACCCTCTGAGACCTCGATGCATTTCTCGGGCAAGTGAAACAGACCTAAAAAGTCAATAAAATCGCTTTTGATAAAACGCAAACTTTTAAGATAGTCGAGTTCGTTTGGCTCAAAACGCAATTGGCACAAGGCATGGATTTCTTGACGAATTTCGTCAAGAAAAGGACGCAGATTCACCCCTTGCGTACGGCATTTGTACCGATATTCAACCTGCGCGGCCGGAAAATGATGCAAGACCACCTGCATCATGGTGAATTTATACAGATCTGTATCCAGCAGCGATTTGATAACCATTCGTGTCCCAACCTTTACAAAACCTTAGCACAGACAGCGTTGATAAAACGGGTATCCCGACACAAGAGAGACGGTTTAGGTAAAATACTTTTTTATATAAACGCTTCTTGGTAAACGATATGACGCACGTAGTGACTGAAAACTGTATCAAGTGCAAATTTACTGACTGTGTTGACGTCTGTCCGGTCGATTGTTTTCGCGAAGGCCCAAACTTTTTAGTCATCGACCCCGACGAATGCATTGACTGTGCCGTTTGCATTCCTGAATGCCCAGCGAATGCCATTTTTGCCGAAGAAGACGTACCCCAAGATCAAATGAAATTTATTGCACTGAATGCCGAGTTATCGCCGCTTTTTGCAAGCATCAGTCGCAGTAAAGGCGGCCTGCCTGACGCCGATGATTGGCTTGACGTACCCGACAAACTCAAGCACCTTGAGCGGTAATTGACCCACGCTTGGCCTGCCGCGCACGCGTTGCAATGACTCAATCACCGGCCGTCGCCGCCCCTCGTTACACCAAGCAAACAGTGACCAGACAAACGGTCTGGGCAACTGAAAAACTGTTCTCGCTCACGGTGACGCGCCCACACAGTTTTAAGTTTGTACCGGGCCAATTTGCTCGGCTCGGGCTCGCCTTAGACCCGACTGCACCTGACACACCCAATGAATGGCGCGCCTACTCGATGGTGTCCGCCCCCAACGAGAACGAACTAGAGTTTTATTCTGTGGTCGTGCCCGACGGTAAATTCAGCCCGCCTTTAGCTCAGTTGCGCGTGGGTGATGCACTTTGGATTAACAACTCGGTGTTCGGCTTTCTCACCCTTGACGCGTTTGCCGATGGCGAAGATCTATGGCTGCTCGCGACTGGCACCGGACTATCAGCGTACTTGTCGATGCTTCGCGACCCCACCACGTTTGCGCGCTTTAAACGCATCATTTTGGTGCACGGCGTACGCTATGCCTTCGAACTCGCCTACCGCGACGAACTTTTATCCTTAATGCAACAGCATCCAGGGCAGCTCACTTATTTGCCCATCACAACGCGAGAGCCTCTTACACAGCAGCTATCACCCTCGCTGAGCCCAACCAGCCTCACACCCGCTCGCCTCACCACATTACTTAGCACGGGCGAGCTCGAGCAACGTGCCCTTCTGCGACTTGACCCAAGTCAAGCCAGAGTGATGCTGTGCGGCAACCCAGAGATGGTCACTGAAATGCGTAGCCTACTCAGTGAACGCGGCTTTGCAGCAGGCAGGCGCGGTGTACCCGGCAATCTAGCGGTCGAAAACTACTGGTAACGGTGGTGAAATCAGCCCATGCGTGGCACTGACACGACATTTTGCTGCATTGCAATAAAAAACTGGTTTAATCGGTGATGCCCATCTCAGATTGGGTGATAATCAACGCTTCAAGCTCACAACTGGATTCGCTCGATGCTATATCAAATGCATGAAATGCAGCGCGCCCTGATGGCACCGCTCACACACTTCAGTGAAATGAGTGCCAAATTATTCACGCACGCGGCCAGTCCGTTTGCTTACACGCCGCTGGCCAGGCAAGTTGCGGCCAGTTATGAACTGGTTTATCGCCTGGGCAAGGCTTACGAAAAACCCGCTTGGGGGATCCCGACGACTGAGGTCAATGGCAAATCTGTTGCGGTCGATCAAGAGGTAGCCTTGGCACTGCCCTTCTGCAATCTGCTGCACTTTACGCGTGATTTACCCGCTAAGGTCCGCAAAGCCGATCCAACGATCTTGTTAGTTGCCCCCATGTCTGGGCACCACTCGACGCTACTGCGTGACACGGTTCGTGCCCTGCTGCCTAACCATGAAATCTACCTCACCGACTGGATCGATGCGCGCATGGTGCCCTTGTCAAAAGGCGCATTTAGCCTGAACGATTATGTTCGGTATCTACAGCAATTTATGCGCCACTTAGGCCCTGACGTGCACTTAATGTCAGTGTGTCAGCCGACCGTGCCTGCCTTGGCAGCCGTCGCGTTGATGGCAACAAACAAAGACCCCTGTCTGCCGCGCACCATGACCATGATGGGTGGGCCGATCGACCCGCGTTGCTCACCGACGCAAGTCAATCGCCTAGCCACCACCAAGCCTTTCGAGTGGTTTGAGCAAAAGCTGATTCATACGGTGCCCCCGCAGTACCCTGGTGCGGGCCGACGCGTCTACCCCGGCTTTTTGCAACACGCCGGCTTTATGTCAATGAACCCTGATCGTCACGTGAAGTCACATTACGATTTCTATCTTGACTTATTGCGCGGTGACGACGAAGACGCCGAAGCACACCGCAAGTTTTATAACGAGTACAACGCTGTGCTCGACATGTCAGAAGAGTTTTATCTGGATACGATTCGAACCGTGTTTCAAGAATTTGCCTTACCCAATGGCACCTGGGAGGTCGATGGCCAGTTGGTCACCCCGAGTGACATTAAAACAGTCGCTCTGTTTACGATTGAAGGTGAACTTGACGACATTTCAGGAGAGGGACAAACACGCGCCGCTCAAGATTTGTGCTCAGGGATCCCGGCCAAACGCAAACAGCACTACACCGCGCCTGAATGTGGACATTACGGGATTTTTGCCGGACGCCGCTGGCGTACGACGATCTGCCCTCAAATCGCCGAGTTCGTTCGCAAATACTAGACCTCTGTCTCGAGATACTCATATCAGGCAACTCGCCAAGTTGCCTGATTTCACATCTTTAACATCATGCTTGCTCAACGCATCAATGCCCTGTTGCCGCAAACGCAATGCACGAAGTGCGGCTATCAGGGCTGTGCACCTTACGCTCAGGCGATTGCCTCAGAGGGGGCTGCGATTAACCGCTGCCCTCCAGGTGGGGATGACGGTATCGCGGCCTTAGCGCAACTGCTCAAGCAACCGCTCGTCGCGCTCGACGCTAGCTGCGGTTCGCATCAACCGCTGCAAGTTGCCGTGATTGACGAACAATTTTGTATCGGTTGCACCCTCTGTATTCAAGCCTGCCCCGTTGATGCCATTATTGGTGCATCAAAACTGATGCACACTGTGTTGCCTGCGCAATGCACAGGCTGCGACCTCTGTGTGGCCCCCTGTCCTGTGGATTGCATTTCAATGGTGCCAGTGAGCCCGCAGCGCGATTGGACACACCAAGATGCAACGCGTGCGCGAACCGACTTTGAGGCGCGGCAACGACGGCTGGCACAAGGGCCTGAATCACTGAGGCAGTCGCCAGAGTTTGGCGACACTGACGTGAGCGCCACAACCAGTGGTACAACGCAAGACAGTGCAGCGTCGGCTCAGGCAAATAAACAAGCTGCTATTGCAAAGGCTTTGGCGCGTGCGCGTGCCAGACGAACAACTCCGGCCTATGAACCCAGATAAGCGACGCGAGATTTTTAGCCGCATGCAGGCAGCCAACCCGCAGCCCACCACCGAGCTCGAATACAAAAGTGATTTTCAATTGCTGATTGCGGTTCTTCTGTCAGCTCAAACAACCGATAAAGCCGTCAATCTGGCGACTCGAAAGTTTTTTGCTAAACACGGCACGCCAAAGGGCCTGTTTGACTTAGGTGAGGCCAAGCTCGCCGACTATATCAAGACGATCGGTTTGTATAAAACCAAGGCAAAAAACGTCATAGCCACTTGTCAGATTTTGCTTGAGCAACATAAGGGTAAGGTTCCTCAAACTCGAGAAGCCCTTGAGGCCTTACCAGGGGTTGGTCGTAAAACAGCCAACGTGGTGTTGAATACAGCCTTTGGTCAACCCACCATTGCTGTCGACACTCATATTTTCAGAGTGTCAAACCGAACAAAAATCGCCCCAGGCAAAGATGTCGTCGCGGTTGAAAAAGGCCTCGAAAAATTTGTACCCGACGAGTTCAAGCTCAATGTGCATCATTGGCTGATCTTGCACGGACGCTATATCTGCGTGGCGCGTACCCCAAAGTGCCCGCAATGCGGGATTGCCGATTTGTGTGAATACCGGTCAAAAACCAAGCCCTAAGCGTCACGACTTCAAAGCAGCCGATCACCCAAAGGCACGATCGCGAGCGACCACGCTGCCGCGCAAGGGTAATTACTAAGAGTTACACCACCTATGACAAACCCCCATTCAGCTTTTGCTGCACATGCGTCATAATGCGCGCTCGCATTCAAAAATTCTCTATTCGCAAAGATACGCATGAAAGACATCATCCTTGAGACAACCCATCTCACCAAGGAGTTCAAAGGTTTCGTGGCGGTCAACGACATCTCGCTCAGTGTTCAGCGAGGCCAGATTCACGCCTTGATCGGCCCCAATGGTGCTGGCAAGACCACCTGTTTTAATTTGTTGACTAAATTTTTGCCACCAACGCGCGGCAAGATTCAATTTAATGGTGTCGACATCACGAACGACCGGCCTGCTCAGATTGCACGCCGCGGCATCATTCGCTCGTTTCAAATTTCAGCAGTGTTTCCGCACTTAACTGTGCTTGAAAATGTGCGCATTGGTTTGCAGCGCCAAACCGGCATGTCGTTTCATTTCTGGAAAAGTGAAAAGCGCTTGAATGAACTGAATGAGCGCGCTCAAGCCTTGCTTGAACAGGTCGACTTAGGAAGCTTTACAAACGAAATTACTGGCAGCCTGCCCTATGGGCGCAAGCGCGCGCTCGAGATCGCCACGACCTTGGCCATGGAACCCGAACTGATGCTGCTTGACGAGCCCACGCAAGGCATGGGCCACGAAGACGTTGATCGGGTCACCCAGTTGATCAAGCGCGTCAGTGTTGGTCGCACGATCTTGATGGTTGAGCACAACATGAACGTGGTGTCTTCCATTGCAGACACCATCACCGTGTTGGCACGCGGCGCCGTATTAGCCGAAGGCAACTATGCCCACGTTTCAAAAGACCCCTTGGTGATGGAAGCCTATATGGGCACCACCGAAGGCGAACTCGCCGGAGCACACGCATGAGCGCCGTTGCACTTGAAATCAAAGATTTGAACGCTTGGTATGGCGAATCGCACATTTTGCATGGCATCGATCTGACCGTGCATAAAGGCGAAGTCGTCACGCTTTTGGGGCGCAATGGCGCCGGGCGCACCACGACATTGCGGGCAATTCTGGGGCTGACGGGCGCACGCACCGGCTCGGTACGTATCGGTGGCGTCGAAGCCATTGATATGCCAACGTTCAAAATTGCAAAGCTTGGCTTGGGCTATTGTCCCGAAGAGCGCGGTATCTTCGCGAGCTTGTCTTGTGAAGAAAATCTGCTGCTACCACCTCCGGTTGGGGCGTTAGGCGGTGGGATGTCGCTGGCCGAAATTTACGAAATGTTTCCGAACCTGCTTGAGCGCCGCCATTCACCCGGCACGCGCTTATCGGGTGGTGAGCAACAGATGCTGGCCGTGGCCCGCATCTTGCGCACCGGCGCCAACCTGTTGTTACTCGACGAGATTTCTGAAGGTCTTGCGCCAGTGATTGTGCAGGCCTTAGGTCGCATGATCAAGATGCTTAAGGCTAAGGGCTACACCATTGTGATGGTCGAGCAAAATTTTCGTTTTGCTGCCCCCTTGGCAGACCGTTTTTATGTTGTAGAACATGGTCAAATCGTCGAGCATTTTGACGCCGCCGAGTTGCAGTCCAAGCAAGCTGTGCTGACAGAGTTGCTAGGCGTTTAGTCGCTATTTGACTTGTATCATGGCGTCTTTGTAGTCAGACGTCTAATTTTTTATCGTTGCGTGTCGCAATCTTTCGGAGAACCAAATGAAACTTCGCACTCTAAGTGCTTCACTGATGTTGGCCGGTTTTGGCCTCGCTTCACAACCCGCTTTCGCCAACATTTCTGATGATGTGATCCGGATCGGTTTCGTGACCGACATGGCAAGCGTCTACTCTGATATCGATGGCCCTGGCGGTATCGAAGCGGCTCGCATGGCTATCGCTGATATGGGCGGCCAAATCAATGGCAAAAAAATCGAACTGCT
>JARXAG010000028.1 GCA_029866055.1 Burkholderiaceae bacterium | reverse complement strand
CGTAGCGCAGTGACACAAGGAAAATTCGTCAATATCTCTTTGGCTTGGACCGATCGCGCTGATCTCGACTTGCTTGTGATCGAACCTAGTGGTGTCAAGATCAGTACGTATGATGACGGTGTGAGGCAATCGCCCAGCGGTGGTAGTCTCGACATTGATGCCAATATTTGCGAAGCGATGTCGGGTTGCGCTTACAGTGCCGAGCCGATCGAAAACATCTCTTGGAATCAAAAGCCGCCGAGTGGCCGCTATGAGGTCAGAGTGGCACTTTTTAGCGCGAATGAATTGATACAAAATCGTCGACCGATTCCGTTTACAGTCGTGGTCTCTTTCGATGGAAAAAAATCTGTCTTTGAGGGGGTCATCAATGTGAACGATATGGTCTGCACCCCCGATCGCTGTCGTACGAAAACGCCGCTCAACATCACCAGTTTTACGATTCAATGAGGCGCGGTAGTGGGTTGCGTGCTAAGGTGAGTTGACACCAAAAGCTTTCATATTGATCCTATTTTCAATACCTATTTTCGATTCAAGCTTTCAATGATAAACACAGCTAACCACTCTGCAGTAGATGTGTCGCTTCCTTTGGCACAATTTATTCAACACTGTCGCTGGAGCGATATTCCAGAGGTGGTGCGACACGAAGCGAAACGCTCGTTATTGAATTATTTTTCAACGGCCTTGTCGGCCTGTTTTGACCCAACGATTGAGCGCGCTGCCCAAGTGTACGGACGCTTTTCAGTTGGTCAGCAGGCCACGGTGATCGGGCGTGGGCAACGGCTCGACATGCTGACGGCGGCCGCACTCAATACCATGGCTGCCAACGTGTTCGACTTTGACGACACGCATATTCCTACGATCATTCATCCCACAGCGCCGGTGGCGCCCGCGGTGTTTGCCTGGTCTGAAACGCAACGCACGAGCGGCATCGATTTGTTACTGAGTTTTATTTTAGGTGTCGAGGCTGAGTGTCGCATTGGTAATGCTGTGTCGCCAGGCCACTACGCTCGCGGCTGGCACATCACCTCGACCTGCGGGGTCTTTGGTTCTGCGCTGGCCACCGGTAAGTTGCTGGGGCTGAGTGCGCGGCAGCTGGTTTGGGCGTTGGGGTCGGCCTCTGCCCAAGCCTCGGGTTTAGTCGAGACGCTTGGCACTATGTCAAAAAGTGTGAGTATGGGTAATGCCGCACGTAACGGTATGTTGTCTGCGCTCTTGGCGCAACAAGATTTTGATGGGCCTGCTCACCCACTTGAAGGCGTGCGTGGTTTTTTAAATGTGACTGCTGACGCACCAGACTGCCAGAGTATCGTCGATGGGCTAGGTGAACGTTGGGAAATCCTCAACAACACCTATAAGCCGTTTCCGTGCGGGGTGGTCTTGAATCCAGTGCTTGAGGCCTGTTTAGGTTTGTCTACCCACCCCGAACTGTTGCAACAAGGCTTAGGTGCGATTGAACGAATCGAATTGATTGGCCATCCCCTGTTGCGCCAGCGTACCGACCGACCCAATGTGGCGACGGGCAGAGAGTCGCAGGTGAGTGCACAGCACGCAGTAGCCGTTGCCTTAACGCGAGGCAAGGCGGGTTTGGCCGAGTTCAGCGATCAGGCTGTTGCAGATACGAGTTTGCGCGCTTTGGGTCAAAAAATTTCTTTCATTGACGATGCCTCTTTTGCAGTCGAAGCTGCGACTGTCAGATTACATTTGCAGCGCGGGCAGAGACTTGAAGTTGCCATCGACATCGCACGCGGGGCTCGGGCCAAGCCACTTTCAGATCAGGATATTGAAAACAAAGTTCGCACCTTATGCGAGTATGGTGGCTCAGGCTGTGATCCAGAACCGTTGATCGAGGCGGTCTGGTCAATCGAACGTGCAGAAGACGTCGGGCAACTGATGCAACGGGTTGCCGGACACGTGAAGTCTTAACTTGTGATGAGAAGAGGTCAACGATGCTTAACGTGAGTCGTAGGTTGAAGTTCCCGCAACGCTGGTTGACTCGACTGGCGGTGAATGTAGGTGTCATAGGCATGTCGGTTACTAGCTTGATGGGAGCGCAAGCGTTTGCCCAGTCTGCTTTTAAACCAACTGGGCCCGTCAAAATTGTGGTCATGTTTCCGCCGGGTGGTGGCACCGACGCGGTGGCCCGAATCGTGGGCGAACGATTGACTGACTTATGGCAGCAACAGGTGATCATCGAAAATAAGGCTGGAGCGCAGGGCAATATTGGCACAGCCTATGCTTCGAAAGCATCGCCTGATGGTCAAACGTTAATGATCGCGCATCAGGGTGTGATGACGGTCAATCCGCACCTCTATAAAGATATGGGTTTTGATGTCAGAAAGGATATTGTCCCGGTGGGGCGACTCACTCAACAGCCGTTTGTGCTTGTGGCGCACCCCTCGGTGCCGGCAAACACACTCAAAGAGCTTGAAGCGCTAGCAAAAAGCCAGCCTGGCAAGCTGTCGTATGGCTCGAGTGCTGCTGGCCCTCAACTTGCTGTTGAGCTATTCAAGTTCATCACTGGGGCCGATTTATTGCATGTTGCCTACAAGGGCGCAGGCCCCGCGGTGATTGACGTCTTGGCTGGCAATATCAACTTGTTGGTCGCAAATCCGACCTCTGTAGCGCAACATGTTCAGGCAGGTAGACTGCGTGCCCTTGTGTTGTTCGGCGCGCAAGGGGTAGGAGTCTTACCAAGCGCACCCACTGCAATCGACGCCGGCTATCCCGCGCTGGGCGATATACCTGAGTGGTACGGGTTGGCGGTGCCTGCTTTGACCCCAACTGCTGTAATCGCTCAACTCAATAAAGATGTCAACGCAGTCCTAGCTGAGGCGTCGGTGCAAAAACGGATCAGTGCCTTGGGTTTGAATGCGTCGCCAAGCACCCCAGCCGAGTTTTCAGAGCAGATCAATCGAGACTATGCGCGCTGGGGGAGTTTGATTCAAAAGGCCGGCATCCGGTTTGAGTGATCCGTGAGCCCAGCCCTCGGGCTAGCCAATCGCTTGGGGCTGGGTATAGAAAGTTGTTTTAGGTTTAGCGGTTTTCTTTTTGGGTGCTGTGCTTTTTTTAAGCGGTGTCTTCTTTTTTGCTGTCGCGGTCTTCTTTTTGGGGCTAGTTTGCGCAGACTTAGGTGGATTTGTTTGTGCGGCAACAGGTGCAACTTGAGCAAAACCAAACGCCGCGAGCATTAAAAATACAGCCAGTTTTTTGTTCATTATTCTTCCTTCAGATTGCAGGGGTAACCCATGTCAGTCAACGCGACTTCACACTGAGTCTATTTTAGACTGCTCAGACAGAAACACAATTTGCAATCGATCAGTTCTAAGCCACAGGACTAAAAAGTGCCTAAAAACGAGAAAAAACGCCCTTCAAACGTCGATTTTGATGGGGTTGCGTTGTTTTTAGCGTTAGGGTTTATTGTTGGTCTACCTTGCTTTATTGTTGGCACGGCATTGTTTATGTTGGGTTTCTCAACTGAGAATGCTGACTTGGTTAGCGTCGCGAGCCTCTTGTATGGCGTTGCGTTTTCGGCGCTGGGCGGGCGAGTGATTCTGCGTAAATACCCACCACAAACTGAGAGGCAGGCGCTCTTGCTAGGTGTCGGGGCGTTGGCTGTGAGTGCCGGCTGCTATGGGGTCCTGAATGCGACGTTCTGGACGTTTCACCTGCCGAGCGGCTTTGGTGGATAATGCCCGTGCGCGTGATGCTGCTGACATCGTAAAAGCCGCCAATATGAAAATTGACTGAGCACACTCATGACTAACACTACCAACAAACAACCGTTACGTATTGCCATTGCTGGCTTGGGCGCGATCGGAAAATCCATCGCCAGTTCGTTAGCGAAGGGCTCAGTACCTGGCGTGGTATTGACGGCTGTTTCGGCTAAGCATCACGACAAGTCGCAAGCGTTCGTTGCAAGCTTAGGGGTGCCGGTGAAGGTGCTGACGCTGGCTGAGCTTGAGCCTGTGGCCGACTTAGTGATTGAGTGCGCACCGGCGGCGCTCTTGTCCGAAATTGTGACGCCCTTTTTAAAGGCACAAAAACAAGCGATTGTGTTGTCGGTCGGGGCGTTGCTGTTTAATCAGAATTTGATTGATATGGCGCAGCAAGAGGGTGGCGTCATTCACGTACCAACCGGCGCACTGATTGGCTTAGACGCGATGATCGCAGCGGCCGAGGGCAAGATTCATTCGGTGCGGATGGTCACGCGCAAGCCGCCTAACGGCCTATCGGGTGCGCCTCATTTAATCGAGAACAACATTAGTGTTGAAGGCCTGACCGAGCCCAAAAAAGTATTCGAAGGTAATGCGCGCGCCGCGGCCAAAGGGTTTCCGGCAAATTTAAATGTGGTGGTGGCGTTGGCATTAGCCGGCGTTGGGCCTGAAAATACCTTGCTTGAAATTTGGGCTGACCCAACGGTCGTGCGCAATACTCATATCGTTGTGGTCGATTCAGACTCAGCGAAGTTCACCATGACCATGGAAAACATTCCGTCTGAAAACCCCAAAACTGGCCGAATTGTGGCGCAAAGCGTAATCGCTCTGCTGCGTAAAATGCAGGCCAGCTTTAAAGTTGGAACCTAACCGTCGAATTAGGCCGCGTGTGCAACCGCCGCTTTGCGCGGCAAATCTAACGTGGTCACACGGGTGAGTTCGCGTTTGTATGTTCTGTCGTCAAACGGACGTGCGCGATGCATGGTCGTGCGGTTATCCCAGATGACCAGGTCGCCTAGCGCCCATTCATGGTGGCCTAAAAACTGAGGGCGGGTTGCGTGCTCGATTAAGTCGCGCAACAGCAAACGCCCCTCAGGAACTTGCCACCCGATCACGCGCTCGGCGTGCGAGGCGAGATAAAGCGACTTGCGCGGTGAGCCTTCAATCACACGCACCAAGGGGTGCGTCGCCCCAAGTAACTTGGCTTTTTCTTCTGGTGAAAAATCAAAACCCATCGTGTGGCGCGAATAGGCAATTGAATGATGCACGCGCAGATCGGCAATCGTCGCCTTGGTGGCGTCGTCAAGCGCTTCGTAGGCCGCACGCATATCAGCAAACTCGGTATCGGCGCGCACCGGAGGGATATTGCGTGCGTAGAGCATCGAGTAACGCCCTGCGGGGTCTTCAAACGAGGCATCGGTGTGCCAGATGCGATTACTGATGCCGTTTACCCGGCGACGGTCTTCGGCGGCTAAGATGTCCCCATCGTGGCCAACGTTTGAGATGTCTGTCAGCGCTTCGTTGCCAAAGCGATTTTTGACTAATACCGACGAAGACGTTTTTGCATGCAGCACGCCATCGAGGCGTTGCGCAAAGTCAAGTTGGTCTTGATTAGAAAACTGTTGCCCTTTAAACACCAAGACACCAAATTCAGTCATCCCCTCGCGCAGGCGCTCAAGGCTTGCTTCGTCGCTGACCTGGCGCAAATCAAGCGCACTGACTTCTGCCATAAAAGTAGGGTGAAGCTTTTTGAATGTTATGGTCATGCTTGTGTCTCTCTCGTTATTTTCAGTACGCTGAGCACCTGGCGCCCTGTGTGCTGTGATCTCACTAGAATAAATATACTCCTTTAAGACCAAAAACCATGACCTCAAAACTGATTTTTTTAACGAATCCGATCCACCCGTTGGTGCACGCTGAAATGGAAACGTTCGCGCGGGTGTCGGTGGCGAAGTCAACTCGCGATGAAGACCTGATTGCAGGTGCGCGTGAGGCTTCTATTGTGGTGGTGCGTACGCCTATCCCCGCTGCGTTATATGACCAGGCGCCCAATTTGCTGGGCGTGATTCGCCATGGGGCTGGGGTCGACATGATCCCGATTCCTGAGGCCACTGCGCGCGGGATCGCGGTGGCTAACGCGCCAGGCACCAACGCAGTTACCGTGGCTGAGTTCGCGGTGGGTCAAATGTTGTCGCTTGCCCATCGCAGCGCTGCGGCCAATCAACGTATGCGGGCAAGTGGTTGGGCTAGCGCCCGTGCGTTGGCCGACGACGGGATAGAGTTAGCCGGTAAAAAAGTCGGGTTAGTGGGCTTGGGCGCGATTGGGCAAGCTGTTGCAAAAATGTGTCATTTTGGCTTTGGGATGAGTGTCTGCGGCTATCGACCAAGCGGCCGTGCTTCGCTTGATTTTATTGAAGTGACATCGCTTGAGCAGGTGCTGGCGCAAGCGGATTTTGTGGTGCTGGCGTGCCCGCTGAACGAATCGACCAAAGGGCTCATTAGCCGCGCCTTGTTGGGCAAAATGAAAGCGTCGGCTTACTTGATCAACGTGGCGCGCGGCGCGGTTGTGGATCAACAGGCTTTGATCGAAGCGTTAACTGAAAAGCGCTTGGCCGGTGCGGCACTCGATGTGTTTACACAACAGCCCCTGCCGACAGATTCGCCCCTCTATGCGATGGAAAATGTGCTGCTCTCGCCGCACATGGCCGGAGTCACGGACGATAGCTTGAGGGCGATGGGCAGCTCAGTGGCACGCCAAGCCCGGCAAATCCTAGGTGGCCAATTACCCGACCACTTAGTGAATCATGAGTCAGCTAGCCAGGTGCAGCAGCACCTCGCGCGTCAATCAGGCAAGTCGTAGGCCTGTGCTAAGTCCGCGATCAGCCCGCTTCGCCCAAGTCATCATTCTCAATTGCGTAAACAGTAGGCGCCACTGGTGTGATACCCGGATGGGCAGCTTCCGCTTTTGACGATTGCTGCTTTTGACGAGTTGCTGCTCGCTAGGCAATAGCCTCCGCTCGTGTGATATCCCGAGGGGCATGAGCCGACATGGGGTAGGGCCGCACGTGCGCTCGATGACGAAGGAGTGCAGTAATTGCCACTGCTGTGATAGCCGCTGGGGCACGATCCTTGTTTGGCCAACGGTTGTGCCGCTGGCGCTTGAGCGAAGCCGGGCGCGCTAACGAGTGCAAAGACCACAGCAAGCAGCCAGGCCGCTAGTGAGATTTGTTTGCTACGGATCGGAGAGTGGGATTGGTTCAGTGCCAGCATGGCCAAGCCTCTTGGTGAAAGTTGCAGGAATAGGCTAAACATAACGCTGAATACGGTCTGGGCGCAATTTTTTTGACGTAGCTCGAATTTGTAGGCTTACAGTCGCCGAACACTGTCACTATATACAGCCTATCTATTGATTCAAAAATTGTATACAGCCCACCTATTGATTCAAAAATTTTATACAGCCTATCTTATTGATTCAACATACAAACAGCTAGGACAGCACTGCTGTCCGCGCTATTCATCTCCGGCCTAAAGGCCGAGGTTTTCCGCGCAGTCCTGTAAAAATTAGCGAATACGATAGTGATTAAGCGAGTAGGGTATTCACTCGGTGATCAAGCGAAATTGCATACAATCACCGCGAATTATCGCGGCCGTTGCCAAATATTCGACGAAATGCGCAATCCTTGAGCAAAAGATGCACTTGTTTGCTACCAAAATGACTCGGGTTTTCGTCAATGCACGCGCGGTGCTACTATTTCGGGTTACCGAAGTATGACCATTGCAATCCAATTGAAACATGCCAATGAATCTGACCTTAAACGCACCTGATTATGTTCGCCACGATGGTTTAAAAAAATGGGTGGCTGATATTGCAGCAAAAGCCAAGCCCGCCAACATTGTGTGGTGTGACGGCTCGCAAGAAGAATACGACCGACTTTGCGCCCAAATGGTGCAATCGGGCATGCTGCATAAGCTTAATCCCGCGAAACGACCCAATTCGTTTTTAGCTCGCTCGTCGCCCGATGATGTGGCACGCGTCGAGGACCGCACCTTCATCTGCAGCAAAAACAAGGCCGAGGCAGGCCCGACGAATAACTGGATCGAGCCCGCAGAAATGCGTACCAAACTCGATGAGTTATTCGAGGGTGCGATGGCCGGCCGTACGATGTATGTGATTCCTTTTTCGATGGGCCCTTTGGGTTCACCGATTGCGCAAATTGGTGTTGAGTTATCTGACTCGCCCTATGTGGTGGTCAACATGCGCATGATGACGCGCATGGGCAAAAAGGTGTACGACGTGCTTGGCTCGACAGGTGAATTTGTGCCCTGTGTGCATACGGTCGGTGCCCCCCTGGTTGCAGGTCAAGCCGATGTGGTGTGGCCTTGCAATACGACTAAGTACATTGTGCATTTTCCTGAAACACGCGAAATCTGGTCGTATGGCTCTGGCTACGGTGGCAACGCGCTGCTTGGCAAAAAATGTTTTGCCTTGCGAATTGCGTCAAATATGGGCCGCGCTGAAGCAAGCGCAACCTCGCCGGGTTGGTTAGCTGAGCACATGTTGATTTTGGGTGTGACAGCACCTTGGGGTAAAAAATATCACGTGGCTGCGGCATTTCCGTCAGCCTGTGGAAAAACCAACTTTGCGATGTTGATCCCTCCTAAGGGCTTAGGTCAGCAGGGCTGGAAGATCACTACCATTGGTGACGATATCGCCTGGATTAAGCCCGACGCCAAAGGTAACTTGCGCGCGATCAACCCAGAAGCAGGTTATTTTGGCGTGGCGCCCGGCACCAACGAGCAATCAAACTTTAATTGCATGGCCACCCTGGCTCAAGACACCATTTTCACTAACGTGGCGTTGACCGATGACGGCGACGTCTGGTGGGAAGGCATGAGCAAGGTTCCACCCGCACATTGCATCGATTGGCAAGGGCGTGACTGGACACCCGAGCAGGCAAAAGAAAAGGGGATTAAGGCGGCGCATCCCAATGCACGCTTCACGGTCTCTGCCACGCAAAACCCTGTGTTGGATCCCGAGTGGGATAATCCTGAGGGTGTTGTCATTGACGCCTTCATTTTTGGCGGTCGCCGTTCGACCACAGTGCCTTTGGTGACAGAGGCGCGTGATTGGTCAGAAGGCGTTTACATGGCAGCCACCATGGGTTCTGAAACGACTGCTGCGGCGGTTGGCGAGCAGGGCGTGGTGCGTCGTGATCCATTTGCGATGTTGCCTTTCTGTGGTTACAACATGGCCGAGTACTTTCAGCACTGGCTGTCTTTAGGCGAGCACTTGCAAGCCTCGGGCGCCAAGTTGCCGCGTATTTTCTGCGTGAACTGGTTTCGCACCGATGCTGACGGTAAGTTTGTGTGGCCCGGCTTTAGCGAAAACACCCGTGTCCTGAAGTGGATGTTGGGTCGCATTGAAGGCGAGGCGAAAGGTAATGAGCACGTGTTTGGGATAACGCCAAGCTATGAAGATCTTGACTGGTCTGGCATGGATTTTTCTCTCGAAAAATTCACCACGATCACCTCAATCGACAAAGCGGCCTGGCGCAAAGAGTTTGAGCTGCACGCTGAACTGTTTGAAAAATTGGCACATGGCTTGCCGCCAAGTTTGCTTGAGATCAAAGCGGGCTTTGAGAGTCGCTTAGGTTAAGTACCAGTTCAGACACGGCAAACGACTCGCCGAGCCTAGACTCAAAAGCAAAGAGCCCCGCAACATATCGTTGCGAGGCTCTTTGCTTTTTGTCGCTCAAGACAGACAACGTGTCTTACATCCGACTTTCCCAGGTCGTATCCAAATCAAACGGATACACAGGGCGATCAAGCTTGCTGTACGGAAACCGCGAATAGTCAGAGCTTGTGACGCCACCACCATCGCATTC
>JARXAG010000131.1 GCA_029866055.1 Burkholderiaceae bacterium | reverse complement strand
AGTTCGCGGTGCTCTGCATAGTGTGTGGTGCCTGATCTGGATCAAGGTTGAGAAAGGCGAGATGTATGTAAACGGTGTTGACGGCAGAGCCTTCACTAAAGAACTACTGGTATCATTTGAAATAATAACAATTCTCATTTAATGGCCAGCGTTCGCGCGTATCTTGCCGCATTCATCACCTATCGGGTTGCGTTAGCCTTATTTTGAAAAACGTCATTGTTTTTATCCGCAGTATGCAGTTTTTAGGCACACAAATCGTGTCTTATCCGCTGCTCTATCAAATTAAACAGTTTTGGCCCGCGTGCCATCTGCGGGTTGTCGCACAAGACGCCGTGGGTCAGCACTATCTGACCTTGCCGTGGGTCGACGCGTTTACGCAGGCAGACAAGTTGCCTGAAGTGTATCGAGCGATAGACGGCAGCGCAGACTTGGTCATCGCCTTGCACTTTGCCAGTGAAAAATACGGGATCGCGGCTTTACTTAAACGGCCTAAGTTTCGGCTTGGTTTTAAAAACAAACGCGTCACTGATTTTGTCTGGACTCACTCACACCGTAAAGACTTTTCTGAATACATGGGGCTCGCCAATCTGCGTGTGTTGGCCGCCTTAAAAGACTTTGACCCTGCTCAAGCGGCGCGACAGTGCGTACAAGCGTTGGCAGCTATTGAAGGCCAGGCATCAATCGTTGGTTCGGCTGAACTCGCACATGCGAACGATGCGTTTGATAGGCACTCACGACTTAGCGACTCAAGCGCTGAGCCGCCTAGCGCTGGTGACACAAAAGCACAGCAGATTGTCTTAATGCCAGGCGGTGGTGCCGGTGATTACAAACGCTGGCCAATCGAACATTATGTTGCGTTGGCTGACTTACTGAAGTCGACGCTGATGCCTCAAGCCAGTTTTTGCTTTGTGCTGGGGCCAGACGAAGCTGAGCAATATCGCTGGTTACAAAGCCTCGAGCGTAGCGATTTTGTGTATCTCATGACTCGGCCCTTAGCCGAAATTGCCAAAGCCGTGATGGGTGCCGCACTGGTGGTGGCAAATGATTGTGGCCCGTCGCATTTAGCGCAATTTGCGGGTGTGCCTTACGTGGGAGTTTTTCATGAAAGTAATCGCGAATGGTTTTGGGCGCGTGAAACCAGCGCCGACGTTTTGCCGCAAGATGGCACCTGCGAGATTAAAAACGTGATGCCTGAGCAGGTGCTTGATGCTTGTCAGCAGGTGCTGAATTTTGCCATCTCAAACGACACGCATAACCGCTCCGAGAGCTGATGCAGCCTCGTAGTCGCATGGGCACAACGCCCCTAAGAAAAAGTCAGTAGGCTCTAGTGTTTGGTTGCGCAGAACAGATGCCAAACGATGCAAAGTGTCGTATAAAGGGCAGGTAGTCAATATAAGACGTAAAAACGAATCACGAGACAACGCACGCTCAAAGACTTGATCTTTGTCAGGAACCCCATGAATACGCCTAAACCCATTCCTACCCCTTTGACTGTCACGGGGCTCAATGTGCACGAGTCAGTGGGGCACGCGATCGTGCGCGCCCTCAAGCGGCATGGTGTTGAATGCACCTTTGGCCAAAGTCTGCCCACCATGTTTCAGTTATCTGCTGAGGCAGGCGGCATCAAGCAGATTGTGTATCGCACCGAAAACGCCGGCGGTTATATGGCTGATGCGTATGCCAGGCTGACCGGCAAGCCAGGTATTGTCACCGCTCAAAATGGTCCAGCAGCAGCGTTGTTGGTGGCCCCTCTTGCCGAGGCGTTAAAGGCCTCAATCCCTGTGATTGCTTTGGTGCAGGATGTGAGTCGTTTACAAACCGATAAAAATGCGTTTCAAGATTTAGATCACATTGGCATGTTCAGCGCAGTTTCAAAATGGGTGCGTCGCGTCAATGAACCCAGCCGCGTCGACGACTACATTGATCAGGCCTTTACGATGGCTTGTTCAGGGCGTCCTGGGCCTGTGGTGTTGTTGTTTCCGAGTGATCTGCTGACTGAGCCTTTAGTGCCTTCAACTCGTACGGCGTGTCTGGGGCAGTATCCCTTAGACCCAACGGTTGCCTCGCCCGATGCGGTGCGTCATGCTGCTGAATTGTTAGCAAAAGCCGAGCGTCCGCTAGTCATCGCCGGGGGCGGTGTACATCTGTCTCATGGGCACGCTGCGCTGACACGCCTAATGGACGAAGGACACTTGCCGGTGGCTACCACCGTGATGGGCAAGGGTACGGTTGATGAGCGACATGCACTTGCCGTAGGCGTGGTTGGCTATTTTATGGGGCCAAACGGTGCCACGCGCTATCAACGCAAGCTAGTCACCGAAGCCGATGTGATTCTGTTGGTGGGTAACCGTACCAATCAGAACGGTACTGATTCGTGGCAGCTATATCCAAAAAATGCACATTACATTCACTTGGATATTGATGGTACTGAAGTGGGTCGCAACTACGAGGCAACCCGTTTGGTAGGTGATGCGGGGCTCACACTCGATGCTTTAGCTGAGGCTCTTGGCAAACTTGATTTAGCAAAGCGTCGCGCCCAGCGACCTGCGCTCGAGGCAAATATTCAAGCCGCGCGTGACGCCTATTTAAAAGAATCAGCGCCTATGCGTTTGTCTGCACAGGCACCTATCCGCCCAGAACGTGTCATGCACGAGCTACAAAAACGCCTGACCGGCGACACGGTGATGGTGGCAGATGCTAGCTACTCCTCAATCTGGATTTCAAACTGTTTAACCTCAGTCAAAAGCGGTATGCGCTTTATTACGCCGCGCGGGTTGGCCGGGCTGGGCTGGGGCTTTCCGATGGCGTTGGGTGCTAAAGTTGCACGTCCGCAATCAGAGGTGTATTGCCTGGCGGGTGATGGTGGGTTTGGACACGTCTGGTCAGAGCTAGAGACTGCACGCCGCATGGGCTTGAAGGTGACGCTCATTGTTTTAAATAATGGGATTTTGGGATACCAAAAACACGCCGAAAACGTGAAGTTTGGCACTCACACCAGTGCAGTCGATTTTTATCCCGTGGATCACGCTGCGATCGCACGCAACTGCGGTTGTAACGGTATCCGTGTCACAGACCCCGAGCAATTGAACCAAGCGCTTGACGCTGCGCGTGCAAGCGATGTCACCACGCTCATTGAAGTGATGACCGATGAAAACGCCTTCCCCCCCATCACAGCTTATACGGCGGCCTTAGAAGCATGAACAAGAAAATAGCGTTAGTCACAGGTGCCGCAAAAGGCATTGGGTTGGGCACTAGCCAAGCATTGATTGCTGAAGGTCGGTTTGTCGTGATGGTTGATCGCTTGCCGATCGATCTTGAACAACTGGGTATTACCGATGAGCAAGCGATTGCCTTTCAGGCTGACGTGACTGACATGGCCTTTATGACGCGTTTGCACGGGCAGATCAAGCAGCGCTTTGGTACCGTGTCTATTCTGGTCAATAATGCGGGGATTTCGCCTAAGCGTGCCGATGGCCTATCTAACGGTATCCTTGACGTCACCATACAAGAATGGTCGAAGGTGCTGCTCGTGAATCTGACGACAGTCATGCAGATCACGCAGTTGTTTTTACCCGATATGAAAGCGCAAGGCTTTGGCCGTATCGTCAGTGTGTCGTCTTTAGCTGGCCGCAGTAAATCTGTGGTGGCGGGCCCAAGTTACATGGCTTCAAAGGCTGGCATTCTTGGCTTGATGCGTGCAATCGCTTCAGAGATGGGCCCCTTTGGTATCACTGCCAACTGCGTGGCACCTGGCCGTATCTTGACTGAGATGGCAATGCAGGCGGGCGAAGCAGTAAACCAACGCTACGCAGAGCAAATCCCAGTCAGACGCTTAGGTACAGCAGACGAAGTCGGCGCCTCAATTGCCTTTTTGTGTGCAGACAGTAGCGGCTTTATTAACGGAGCGACCATAGATATTAATGGTGGCTTCTTTATGTCGTGATCTCGTGATTGCCGAGTGTGGTTGGCAATTCAGTCGCGGTGAAGTGAGTGATTGGTTGGCGAGGTGTGTGAGCTTAAATATGCCTCACTTTTTTCAAACAGCGGGAGACAAAAATGAAAAATATCATCAGTCGTAAATGGTTTGGTTTTGCCGCCTTATTAGGCTGCTCAGTGTTAACGTCGTCGGTGGTTGCGCAAAGTTTTCCGGCGCATGAAGTGAACATGATCGTGAATTATGGCGCCGGTGGTACGACTGATGTGGCCACTCGGGCGTTGGCACAAACGATGGAAAAGATTTTAGGTAAATCGATCGTTGTGCAAAACAAACCTGGCGCCTTGGGTACCTTGACCCCCGCCTATATCGCACGTCAAAAGCCTGATGGCTATCAAGTCGGTGTCGTCACCTATTCAACTGTTGCGATCATGCCGCACTTGATGGACTTGACCTACACCATGAAAGATTTTGAATTTGTGGCCGGGTTTGGTCGCTTTCGTTATGGGATTGCGGTGAATGCCGATTCGCCCTACCAGACGCTTGATGATCTGATTGCGGCTGCAAAAGAGGGTAAGGGTTTATTTTTTGGCACCACCTCGGCGCCTAACAATCTTGCAATCTTTGAGTTGACGCGTTTAGCGGGTGCAAAGTTTGAACATATTTCGTACAAGTCTGGTGGCGAAGCGGTGACTGCACTGTTAAGCAAAAACGTGCAGGTGATTGTGCAAAATCCGCCTGATCTCATTCCTCACATCAAGGCAGGTAAATTGCGCATGTTGGCATCGGCAAGCCCGATGCGCTGGCCTGAATTTCCTGAGATCAAGACGATTAAAGAGCAAGGCTTTGACATCGAAATTGATTCGTGGCTGGGCTTAGCTGTGCCTAAAGGCACACCGGCTGCGATTGTGAAGGTGCTTGAAGATGCCACGCTCAAGTCGATGAGCGACCCCGCATTAAGCGCCCGGATGACGCAAATGGGGGTTGACCCAGCCTCCTTGTCAGCCAAGCAATACCTAGAGATTTTAGAGAAGGGGTACATCGAGATGGGTCGTGCAATTAAGGCGGCCAAGATCCCGCGCATTTCGGGCTAAAAACTGCTATACTCTTGGTCTTGTCTTAAAGGCGCCCGTAGCTCAGATGGATAGAGTACCTGGCTACGAACCAGGGGGTCGTAGGTTCGAATCCTGCCGGGCGCACCAGCATTATTAAAGGGTTACAGATTTTGGTCTGTAACCCTTTTTCTTTGTTAAGGCGGATGGAGCTTTCGGGCAGTCGCTCTGTTGCTGGTGCTAGGTCTCAGCCCCGGGTTTGAATGCAACGGCTCTCCACAATCACCGCGATGGGTGTACGCATGGAGTTAATATGTTTCCACTCCACAGGAACCAACCGCCGCTCACATTGTCCGTAATCCGAGCCCTTGAACTAGTACATTTTTGTTATTCAACCTGCTACATCAAAGATGTGTGGTCAATCAATGGGATTCTCGTCCTTTGATAGAGCAACCGACGATCCGGTACTCGCCACTCAGCGTTAAGATTGCCTGCTTCCTTCGAATAATCAAAATTGCAAAAATAAATATATCTTTGCGATTGTTGGTCTCATCAGGCGCCGTCAAACCGCCTACTCTGTGAACGCTTAGCCACAAGCTGCCATGCAGGTGCATGGCAACGGGCAAGCGATTGCCTAAGAGCCAGAATCCCCATGACAAGCCCCGCCGAAGTCGCAGCCAAACCGATCATTTTGGTGGTTGACGACACGCCTGATAACTTATCTTTGATTGCGGGCCTATTCAAAGAGTTTTATACGGTCAAAATTGCAAATAGCGGTGAAAAAGCCTTAAAGATTGCGCAAAGTGAGAGCAAACCGGCGTTGATCTTGCTCGATGTGATGATGCCAAACATGGATGGCTACGAGGTGATCGGTCGTTTAAAGGCCGATAGCGCAACGCGCGACATACCGGTGATTTTTTTGACCGCAAAAACAGATATCGAAGATGAGGCAAAAGGCTTAGAGCTCGGGGCTGTGGATTACATCACCAAACCGATTAGTCCGCCCGTTGTGTTGGCGCGGGTGAAAAATCATTTGATCCTGAAGGCCGCAAAGGATGCGATCGAGGGCAATCGAAAAATTCTTGAAGATGAAAAAAAGCTTTTAGAGATTGAGCAGCTTAAAACTGAAAAGTTGATGCTCAATATTTTGCCTAAGCCCATTGCCGATCGCTTAAAGCGAGGCGAAAAAAATATCTCTGGAGCGTACCCTGAGGTCACAATTTTATTTGCTGATCTGGTGGGGTTCACTGCGATGTCGAGTCAACTGCGTGCGGCTGAGCTCGTGAGTTTGCTCAACGATCTGTTTACTCGCTTTGATCGGCGTGCAGAAGAGTTAGGCGTTGAAAAGATTAAGACGATTGGTGATGCGTACATGCTGGCGGGCGGCATCCCCATCCCGCGCGGTGATCATGCCGAAATTACGGCCGAGATGGCGCTTGGCATGTTCGAAGATCTGAACGCCTTTAATCGTGAGCGCGGTAAAGAGTTGAAGATGCGTGTTGGCTTGAACTCGGGCCCTGTGGTGGCTGGCGTGATTGGCTTTACAAAGTTCTCGTACGACTTGTGGGGCAGCACGGTCAATACCGCGAGCAGGATGGAATCTACTGCTGCCCCAGGTACCATTCAGATCTCGGCGATGACGCAC
>JARXAG010000129.1 GCA_029866055.1 Burkholderiaceae bacterium | reverse complement strand
ATATCGTCGGCGCGCAAAATATTTTTAGCCGGATAGAAAAATTGAACCTTGAGTGTGAAACTGTATTTACTTGGACGGCGGCCGAGACTCAAGAGCGAATGCGTTCCCTGCAAGATAATTGGGTCAGGCATGAGGTGTCGTCGTTACGATCCTATGGTGGTTACCACTTCCTTCATTCCAGAATATTGAAGATTAAAAAAACTACGAAGCTGGCACAATGACGATAACAATCGCGATCGCTAACCAAAAGGGTGGTTGCGCCAAAACAACGACCTCAGTTAATTTGGCGGCGGCCTTAGCAGAACTTGAGCAAAAGGTTCTGCTGGTGGATCTTGACCCTCAGGCCAATGCCAGTGCGTGGCTGGGCGCTGAGACTGACGCGCCCGGGGTTTTTGAGTTGTTTACGACAAAAATCGCAGCCTCTGGTTTGCTGTTAGATACGAACACACCAGGGTTGAGTTTGCTAGCTGGTAGCAGAAGTTTGGCAAGTATTGAAAAGTCGTTAGCCGGTGAGTTGGCCGTAGAGACCCGTTTAAAAAGGAGAATGGCTTCGCTTAGTGCGTTGGCGTTTGATTACATTTTGATCGACACGCCGCCTACCCTGGGGCTCATGACCTTAAATGCGCTGTGTATGGCACAGCAGGTTTTGATACCCGTCACAACGCACGTGATGACTTTGTCAGGTGTTGCTCAGTTGATGCAGACGTTTGAGGATGTGAAAGAGGTACTGAACCCTGAGTTGTCGCTGTTAGGTTTATTGCCTTGTCGAGTTGACCAAAGAACCCGCCACTCGAAAGATATTATTGAGGCCTTGATCGATCGCTTTGCCGAGAAAGTGTTGGTGGCTCGCATCAGAGAAAATATTCGCCTCGCAGAGGCTCCTTCATTCAGGAAAAGTATACTGCAGTACCAACCCAGTTCGTCCGTTGCACAAGATTTTCGCGAACTCGCGCGAGAAGTGATTTCACATCAGGCAAGGTAAACAGCAATGGTTACACGATCCCGCAAAACAATGTTAAAGAACCCCTTAGACGAAATTTCGACTAAGGCAAAGCCTGTTGCGAAGAGTCCAGCTGCCAAGAAAGCTGCGCGTGTGTCAAAGGCAAAGTCAGTTGCTGCCGAGTCTAAAAACTTGGCAAAGACCGAGAGTCTCTCTGCGCCTAAGAAGACGGTGAAGACCGAGAGTCCGTCTGCGGCTAAGAAAGCGGTTAAGACCGAGAAACCCTCTGCGCTTAAAAAGGCGGCAAACACCCAAAGTCCATCTGCGTCTAAGAAGGCGACACAAGTCGAGAGCAGTTCAGCTCCAACAGCGACTGCAAAGACCAAGACTGAGACCCGAAAAATTAAGCCAGACGTTAGTCCCTCTGTGCCGCCCGTGCAAGACGACTTAACTCGGGTTTCAGTGAAAGACACGGTGCTAACCGATGCTGGCAAGACAGCCAACGAGTCGGTAGCGGAACTAACAGCCGAACAATTGATGGCAAACGAGCTTGCCCAGACAGGGGCTCAGGTCATCAACAGAGAAGAAGAACTCGTCGGGCATCCCTGCACGCCGGTCAAAGTGCTAGATCAACCGGGCACAGCACAGAGGCACTCAAATGCAGGAGGTGGAGCGATCGACTCCCAGTTCTTGACCGCCGAGGATGTTTTTCAAACTGAATTGACGCGCGCTCGAGTCGAGATCAAGCAAGAAATGAGTCGGACTCGGGTCGCGGCGGTGAAAATTGTCACGCGGTGGTCCAGATGGTCAGTCGCAGCAAGTGTCATCCCTGCGCCGTTTGTTGACATGGCGGCGATCTCGGGCGTGCAAGTCAAGATGATCTTCGCCTTATGCAAGCACTACGAGGTCGATTTTGAGCATAAAACAGCCATTGCAATTGCCTCCGGTGTCACGGGTGGTGCCGCAGTTCAAACGATCGCGAGTGTATTAGCTAAGCAAATATTGCGCACAATGCCCGGCGTCGGAACGTTCTTTATGTTTGCGATAGAGCCTGTCATTTCGTATGCGACCACCTATGCGTTGGGCTTAGCATTTATCAGTCATTTTGAGGCCGACGGACGGCTACATGATTTCAATCCAGCAACAATTAATCAGTACCTGGCGGAACAAATAAATAAACGTAAATCAATGTTTGACACGAAAGCCAAGCCAGCGCCCGTCTGAGATCGCTCGGCGCGAGCGGACTTTTACCCTTTTCACTCATAAACCTTAAGATGCAAAATCCTATTAAAACCGAGCTTGTAAACTTCTTGACGAATTCAAGCCCGCAGCAATTGAGGAAAATGGGCGCTTTGTCGGGGCTCGTTGGCATTATTAATACGCTATTGATTGGTGTGATTAATATTGCGGCAGCGGATGTCGCAAAAAATGAAACAGTGACCTTAGAGTTTTTTGGCTATGTGATCTTATTGGTTATCTTTTTACTGTGCACCAGACGGGCTAACGAAGAGAATATTAAAAACGCCAACGAGTTTATCTATCGCTTCAAGATTCGCATTATGAGTGATGCGTTTAGATCGAATTTGCTAAGGGTCGACAGGGTGGGTCGCGACTATATCCTTGAGGTGTTAAGCCGAGACACGCAGTTGGTGTCGCAGTCGGTGAACTCATTGTTGGCCGTGTTTCAATCCTTTTCAACCGTGTTTTTCTTGACGATTTACATGGCCACTGTTTCGATGACGGCCTGTTTGATTATTTTGTGTGCGGCCGTGGCGGTATTTGTGGTCGGGTGCCTCGAGCTCGTCAAGCTAACCGATTCGATGAGATCAGTGTCGGTCAAAGAGGCAGAGGTCAACGCACTTTATGGATCGTTTTTAAGCGGCTATAAAGAAATCAAGATGAATTCGCGACGCGCCCTTGATTTGACGCGCGAGATGATTGCTGATGCCAAAGCGGTCAACGCAGAAAAAACAGAATTGATTCAAAATATCACTCTATTTTTTACGTATTTACAGATGTTGATGTACGTAGTGGTTGGCCTAATGATTTTTATTGTGCCACTATTTTCCTCCGATTTTTCTACCCATGTGATGGTTGCATCGACCACTGCCTTATTTTTAGCGAGCTCAGTGTCTGCAACGATTGTCAACATACCGAACCTATCCATTGCAAACGTGGCAGCACGAAACTTACGCGAACTCGGTGAAAAACTGTCAGTTGAAACGAGTGCAAGAGATGCACCTGGGATAACAACATACCCCGAGGTTCGAACGCTGACTTTAGAAGACATTTCCTATGTTCACAGTAATGACGGTGGGAAACTTCCGTTCAAGTTAGGGCCGATCAGCTATGAGTTTGAGGCGGGGAAGGTCTATTTTATTCGGGGTAACAACGGTTCGGGTAAAACGACCTTGATGCGCGTGATGCTTGGGTTGTACCAGGCTCAATCGGGTCGGCTACTCATCAATGGCGAGCCAGTCGCAGAGCCAGTGAACGCTGCGTATAGAGATTTGTTTGCTGTGGTGTTTAGCGACTTCTTTCTATTTAAGAAGTTGTACGGCGTGGGTTCGATCGACGAGGCAGAGCTTGACGACTTGCTTGCTCTGTTTCAGATGCAGAACAAAGTTTCTGTGTCTGATGGTGTTTTTTCGGATTTAAATTTTTCTACTGGCCAGCGCAAGCGGTTGGCACTTCTTGTGGCCCTGTTAGAGAAGAAGAAATTTATTGTTCTGGATGAATGGGCTGCTGACCAAGATCCAGAATTTAGACAAGAGTTTTATCAGCAGATTATTCCGAAGTTGCGCGCGCTCGGCAAGACAGTTATCGCGATTACACATGATGATCAGTACTACGAGTTAGCGGATCAGGTCATCTACTTGGAAAACGGCCAACCCATTCATGCAAAACATTAAGATTACATTATGCTGAGTCGATTACTAAACATATTCAAGCGAATATTGGGCTTTCTGTTTTTTCCAGTGATTTGGCCCGTGCGTGTCGTCGCCAATTGGGTGTCGAGTAACTATATCGTCCTGACGTTTTTCTCGGTTCTGCTTGTGCTTTCCGTTATCGTGTTGTGGAAGCGTGTCGTCATCGTGATCCCGGCGGGTTTTACGGGTGTGATCTATCGACCGATGCTTGGCGGTGTTGATATGAATCAGATTTTGGGCGAAGGGGTCAACTTTGTGTTCCCGCTGAATTCGGTGACTGAGTATGATGCTCGAGTGCAAATGAAGCAAATTCAGATGGAGGTTCTGACCAAGGATCAACTAAGGTCGGATATTAAAGTCTCGTTTCAATTTCAAGTGAACAAGTTTGCGTTGCCCTTGCTTCACAAGTTTGTTGGGCCTGATTACATAGCAAAAGTTATCTTGCCCGAAGTGACAGGTAAGACACGAATAATGTTTGCAGAGTTAACGTCACAAGAGGCGTTCACGAAACAACTCGAACGGGTTGTGAGCGAAATTGCGATCATGTCTGATCAGGTGATCCTAGAAAAACTCGGACCCCCGGGTTTGGATTACGTCAGGCTAGTGCGAATTACGGCAGTACAGCTTGAGTCAATGGAGTTTCCTGAAGAAATTCAGGCAGCGATTCGTAGCAAAATTGCAGAGTCCCAAGCTGCCGAAGCCTATGTGTTTAAAGTGCAGGCTGCGCGCCTTGAGGCAGAGCGCAAAGAGGTCGAGGCAGGTGGTATTAAAAAATATCAAGACATTGTGAACGTGGGTTTAACGGATAACTACTTGAAGATTCGTGGGATCGAGGCGACCCTCAAGTTGGCTGAGTCTAATAACTCGAAAGTCGTTATTTTTGGCTCTTCGCCGAATGGATTGCCAATCGTCTTGAGTGGTGACAGCACCAGTCCTACCACTCCACAAGCCTCTGCATCGTCGGCGGGTGGGCCGCCTCCTGGTGCCAGACCACCCGGAGGTCCACCAAACGGCGGGCCACCTCCCGGAGCCAGACCGCCAAATGGAGGCCCGCCTAACGGTGGTCCGCCTCCCGGAGCCAGACCACCACCTAATGGTGGCCCGCCTAACGCCGGCCCACCCAACGCTGGACCGCCCAACGCTGGTCCACCGAACGCAGGTCCACCTAACGCTGGTCCACCTAACGCTGCTCCGTCTGGAGGAGGCTCAGCGACTGGCGGCCCTTCGAATAGTGGTAACGGACAAGCCCCTGCACAGAAATAGAGACTTGACTGGCTATATTGATTGCTCGCGAATAACGGTTTAGGAGATCTTTGTGGAATTTACGATTGCATACCTTAGTGCCTGTTTGATTGTCGCCATTTACGGAAGAAATTGTCGGATTGGTTTTTGGGGGGTCCTTTTATTTTCGGTAGTATTGACACCAGTGCTACTTTTTTACGGTTTGATGAGCCTGCGACCCGCTGAGGTTTCAGTGAAGGCACCCGATGCGCCCAAAAAGCGTTGGTGGGTAACCAAGAATGTACAAAGCTGAGCACCGAGCTGAGGTCGTTCTAATCATTTGTTTTAGTAGTCTGCTTTTGAGTTTCTAATAATTAATAAACTTTCAATCTTTTGATGAGGTATCTATGCAACGTCTTTTAAGAGCAGTTCCACTATTACTGGTTTCGTTGTTAGCGGGCTGTGGTGGCCTGACAAACTCAACAAGTTTTCGCGAAATGTCTTCGGCGTATCGCGATGTGTTAGAGCAGTATTCAAATGACAATATTCTTTTGAATATCGTTCGGTCTTCGCAATCCATGCCCGTGAGTTTCTTGGATATGCCTTCTGTGATGGGCTCGGGTGCGGTTTCGAATCAGGTGCAGTTTGGCCCAACAATTTATGGCGTAGCACCTGGCTCATCGGTGGCCGGCTTCTTTACCCCCGCTGCACAATCGAGTTACGCCGCCGGCGTTACGCTTGGCGTCAACAATAGCTTTAACTTCACACAGTCTTCGCTTGATAACTCGAGTTTTATGGTGTCATTTCTGTCTGACATGAAGCCAAGTGTGATCGCGAGTTTAAGTAATAGCCAACTGGCTACACGAGATGTGTTGTACTCCTTGGCCATCGAGTCGGTCGAAGTGCAAGATGCGAAAGGTGTAACGTTGATGAAAGTTGTCAACGATCCTTACACGCCTAAGTTCACAGATTTCCAAAAAACGCTGTTCAACTTAGTTCGTGCCGGTATCACGGTCGAGCAAGTCGAGAAAATGATGCCAATTTCGGCACCGATGGATGCTGAGGCTGTCAATCGTAATCTGCAGGGGATTGCCACTGCCACTGCCGTTCCCATGACTGGACTCATGCCTGTTAAGTTGCCAGGCGGGGGGAATGGCTTTCAAGTCATGAGAATGATGCCACCTGAGGCACGAATCTGTCTGCAAGAAAAGGCTGCGGATGATGCCTTGTCATTCAGAGTTTCGAGCGCAGCCTATTGCAAAAGCTCTTCTGCTTCGGGTGCCCAAGCTGCTGGCGGCAAACAAGAGGTCACCTTGATCATTAAATTACGTTCAGTGCGCAATGTATTTGAATTTTTGGGTGCGCTTGTTAACATTCAAAACAGCGCAGAGCCGCGTGTCGTCAAGATTGTTGATTCGTCAAGAGTCACTGCTAACAGCAGCATGTCAGAGATCATGGCACAGGCGAAGCCCTTGTTCCTCGTAAAGAAAGGTGTCGACTCTGGCAACGCGTTGATGTCAGTTAAGTATCAAGGTACAAATTACTACGTACCTAAAGAGGATGGCGATGCGAGCTACACAAACCAAGTCCTAGTGCTGTTGTCACAAATGTTGACCCTCACTAAGGTACCTGGCTCAATTCCTGTGTCTCCTGCGGTCTTGATTAAATAAGCATCATTTAGCGTAGTTGCAGGTAAACTAGCCCTTTAAGGGCTAGTTTGCATTTTTACGACGGTTTTTACCTTTCCGGTGCTCTGTGTTTTATGATCAAAGCGTATCGTATAGCGCCAAACTCGAATTTAAACTGCGCGTGATACCGAAGTGGTTGCTAACTCAGACTTGGAGCCAAGTTTTCGAGAAATAGCTGCCCGAGACAGCCTTAATTTAACAAGGATACAAGCGGATGGTTCTCCTTCATAAGCTTCTGGTGCTTTGTGGCATTGTGGGCATCTTGCTCGGCGTAAACGTTCAAGCCGGTGTTCAGGGTACGTTGGCACAACAGCAAGTTGAGCAAGCTAAAAAGGTGAATTGCTCGGCGGCCTCAGGTTTAACTGCTTTAGAAGCTATTTTGTGTAAGGGTGAAATTGAAGTCGGTGTGAAGGGTGATTATCGTTTTTTTGGCGAGTTAAATGCTGGTACTTACGCAGGATACGAGATCGATGTCGCTAAGGTCATTGCTGAGCGACTAGGGGTCCGAGCTAAGCTTGTACAGGTGACGGGTGCAGACCGCATACGCCGTCTCTTGGCTGGCGAGATCGATATGGTGTTGGCTACGATGGGACATACCGTGGATCGCGACGGGATCGTCTACTTTGTACGGCCTCAATACTACGCGGCGCCAACAACGATTGTTGGCGATAAAGCAAAAATTATTCGAAGTTGGGATGATCTGACCGGTAGCGTTATTTGCGTTCCAATGGCAAACTTTTCTAACATAGAGTTTGCTAAACGCAAAGGCCAGCGGGTGATGATTTACAGCGATCCCACAAGGCTAACTCAAGCACTTTTGTTCGGTGCGTGTTCGTTGATCGCGCATGATCAGACCTTTGTACGAGCATATTTGACGGGACCTCACGCGCCAGCAGAAACTTTGGCGCGCTTTGACGAAAAAGTATCTTTTTTTGAAATCCCCTGGGGAATCGCTGTAACCAAGCAGGCTGGCGCGTCTTTGGGTCGGTGGCTGGAGTTGACCTCTGCAGATATGCACCAGTCGGGCCTATTTTTGCAGTTGGCGACCAAGCACGGCGTTCATAATGAATATCTGCTTGAACAAAA
>JARXAG010000083.1 GCA_029866055.1 Burkholderiaceae bacterium | reverse complement strand
GCACTGATCTTGATACAAAATGGCTTCATCAAAAATTTCGCCCAAAATCTCGGTTTGGCGAGAGATATCTTCGTCGCGTCGATCGCCCGCTCCACTGATGACGACAGTGCGCTTGGTGGCGGGCATGCTTTCAATCGCCTGCACAAGCGCTTGAACAGCATCGGGGTTATGACCGTAGTCGGCAATGATTGTGCCGCCCCGATAGTCAAAGACGTTAAAGCGCCCGGGGGCGGTCTGAGCGTCGTTGACGAAGGTGGCCATGCCGGCTTCGATGGTTTTCCAGCTGAGCCCCAGCGCCCAGGCCGCCGCGACTGAAGCCATGGCATTTTCGATTTGAAAACTAATCGTGCCGTTGCGCGTCAGGGGGATGGCACTTAACGCGATTGAATGGTCTTGCCCTGCCTCGCTGCAAACGAGTTGGCCGTTATCGCAAAACACCACACGTTTACCTTGAGCTCGATGAGTGTTCAGAACCGGATGAAGGCGGTCAAGGCTAAAAAAGATGACTGTGCCAGGGCAGACCTCTGCCATTTTTGCAACCATGGGATCGGCGGCGTTAAGCACCGCTGTACCGTGGGGTGCCACGTTTTGAACGATAACTCGCTTGAGCAGGGCAAGTGAATCAACGGTATTGATAAAGTTCATACCGAGATGGTCACCCACGCCGATATTGGTGACAATCGCGACATCGCAGCGGTCAAAGGCTAAGCCCTCGCGCAAAATTCCGCCTCTGGCCGTTTCAAACACAGCGGCGTCAACATCAGGGTGTAGCAGTACGTTGCGCGCACTGCGTGGCCCGCTACAGTCGCCCGTGTCGATGCAGCGTTGTTCGATATAGACGCCATCTGAATTGGTCATGCCAACGCGTTTTCCGCTGGTACGCAGCAGATGCGACGTTAGACGTACGGTAGTTGTTTTGCCATTGGTGCCAGTGACTGCGACAACGGGTATGCGCGCGTTGTCGCCAGCAGCAAACATGCTTGAAATAATCGCTTCGCCGACTTGGCGCGGTTTGCCAAACGAGGGGCTTAAATGCATACGCAAGCCCGGTGCCGCGTTGATTTCGACAATGCCGGCACGCTGTTCTTCCATGGGTTTTAAGATGGTTTCGGCAACGAGATCGACACCCGCGATATCTAAGCCGACCATTTGGGCAGCAGTGACCATGCGAGCCGCAAGTTCGGGATGCACCTCGTCGGTGACATCGGTTGCGCTTCCGCCAGTGCTTAAGTTGGCATTATTTCGCAGTAAGACGCGCTTGCCTTTTTCAGGAATGGATTGAGCGTCGAGGCCTTGCGTGGCAAGTGTGGCCAAAGCAATCTCATCAAAACGGATTTTGGTTAATGCAGTGGCGTGGCCGTCTCCGCGCAGTGGGTCTGCGTTGACCTGATCGACGAGTTGCGCCACGGTGTGTTTGCCATCACCAATGACGGTAGGGGGATCGCGTCGTGCCGCGGCTACAAGTTGATTGCCAATCACCAACATTCTAAAGTCGTGACCAGGAATATATTGCTCAACAATCACATCTCGGCTGATCTCTGAGGCGACCTTGAACGCTGCGTTTAATTGCTCGCGGGTTTCGATATTGACGGCGACCCCTTTGCCTTGATTGCCGTCGCGCGGCTTGACCACCACGGGTAAGCCAATTTTATTGGCGATGTCCCACCCTTCATTTTCGTCTTCGACGACAAAACCGCGTGGCACCGGAACGCCAGCTGCCTCGAGCAACATTTTGGTCAGATCTTTATCTTGTGCAATCGCTTCAGCGATGGCGCTTGTATTGCCGGTTTCTGCGGCTTGAATACGCTGTTGTTTACTGCCCCAACCAAACTGCACCAAACTGCCTTCAGTGAGTCGACGATAGGGAATCCCGCGCGCGGTCGCAGCGTTGACGATTGAGCCTGTGCTGGGTCCGAGTCGAACGTCTTCGTCGAGTTCGCGCAAACGCGACAGCGCCTGAGCAATGTCAAACGGCTCGTCGTTCAAGGCCGCCACGCATAAAGCCTGGGCCAGATCCAGTGCCAGTCTGCCGACGGGTTCTTCGGTGTATTGAAAGACGATTTGAAAGACGCCGTGTTCGGGCGTAGACATCGTTTGGCCAAAGGCGACTGGGCAGCCTGCAGCGGCTTGCAGACCTAAACTCACTGCTTCGAGTGCATGCGCCATCGTGATTGGGTCTTTATGACCAAAGGGGCGCAAAGGCTTGACGTCTGGAAAGCGGGCACGCAGCTGCGTCAAAAATTCTGGCAACTGGTCTAAGTCGGCCTCGCGATCGGTGCAGGTCACGACTGCCTCAATGGCAGTTAAACATGTCCATAAATTTGGCCCGCGGAGGGCACGAATACGAGAGACATCCATAACAATTTCCTGTGATTATTGAGGCACTGCAGTATTCGGATCAAAACTGAGTAAGCCAGCGTGAATTAAATCAGGGGTCAGCCCAAGCGCCCAGGCCGCCGCAGCGGCGGCTAGCGCGTTATAGGTTTGCGTCATATCCGTCCCGAGTTTGGTGATGCCGATCGCTTCGATTGAGCAAAGCACATATTGGCGCGTGCCCTCAAGCAAGGCCAGCTTGCCGTCGATCAGCGACACGACACGTTGACCTTGCGCAAGGTGCGCTTGGATCAGTGGAGCGTTGCCCGCTAGACAGAGCCAAGTGATTTGGCCATCGCAATGGCGCGCAAGCTCAACAATGTGTGGGTCGTCTGCATTGAGCACCGCCATGCCTTTGGGCAAGATGACGTCCATCTGGGTGCGGTACACCTTGACGCGTTCGGTATGACTGTGAATTTTGTAGGCGTCTAGGTCTTCTGCCCAGTCAATCTGGGTGATGATGCCGACCTCGCAGCGCTCGTAGGCCAGGCCTTCGCTGAGTAACTGGTGTGCACCATTTTCAATAATTGCGGTTTGAACTTCACGGTTCATCAGAACCCGTCGCGCATTTTCAAAATTGGCACAGTCACCGCTGTGCAAGAGCCGCTTGTCTACAAATAGCCCGGCACTGCTCGCGAGGCCACAGCGCCAGCCATGTAGTGTCAACAGGCGAAACAGTAGCTTACCTGTCATGGTTTTGCCTTGCGAGCCTGTGATGCCGATCACTGGCACGCGCGCCATGTCACCGAGCGCAAAACTGTGCGCGACGATATCGCGCCCAACTTGACGCGGTGTGCCAGTGGCGGGTTTTAAGTGCATCAGCAAGCCGGGGCCCGCATTGACTTCAACAATTGCACCGCCCTGTTGTTGTAAAGGCTTTGAAATATCGAGTGCCACGAGATCGATCCCGGCGATATCTAACCCCACGATGCGTGCTGCCGTGCAGGCGAGGGCGGCGACATCGGGATGCACCAGTTCGGTGCAGTCAACCGCAACGTTACCGTTGCGTTGAATGACAGCCTGTTGTCCTAGTGACAAAATCGTTTGCGGTGTATGGCCTTGTCGGGCAATTTCTAGTTGGGCCGCCGAGTCGAGTCGCACATAATTTAATGGTTGGTCTTCTTCATGGCCGCGACGTGGATCGGCGTTGAGTTGGGTATCAATCAGCGTTTCGATCGAACTGACGCCGTCGCCGGTCACTTGTGCGTATTCACCTTTGGCCGCGGCAATCAGCTTGCCACCCACCACCAGCAGGCGATGCTCTTGTCCCAAAATAAAACGTTCAACCAACACGCCCGAGCCTTCTTGAACGGCAACGTTGTAGGCTTGTTCGATTTCTTGCTGCGTACTGAGATTGGTAAAGACTCCGCGCCCATGATTGCCGTCGCTCGGTTTGACGACAACCGGAACGCCGAGATCTTGCGCCGCCTCCCAAGCCTCAGCGGCCGAGTCGACAGCTTGACCGGTGGGGACAGGTACGCCGCAGGCTTGCAGCAAAGATTTCGTGAGATCTTTATCGCGCGAGATGGTTTCGGCGATGGCTCCGGTGCGATCAGTTTCGGCTGTCCAGATGCGCCGTTGATTGATGCCATAGCCAAGTTGTAATAGGTTGCCAGTATTGAGTCTGATGGCCGGGATATCGCGGTCATCGGCGGCGTCGACGATGCAGGCGGTGCTGGGGCCCAGGCAATGCTTGTGGCGCAGGTCTTGCAGACGCGCGATCGTGGCGTCGACGTTAGCCTGAGCATCGTTAAAAGCTGCTTCAAGCAAGTCGCGAGCGGCGTGCAGTGCGTAGGTGGTCACGCTTGGGTGCCACGCGCGTACGACGACTTTATACAGGGTTGGTTCAGAGGTTTGATGCGTATCACCAAAGCCACCAGGCATATTTGCTAGCGACTGCAAGGTGAGGGTCAGATGCTCGAGTATCTGAGGCGACCAGAGCCCCGCAGCTAGCGTGCCTTGCGTACTGGGCGAGGCTTCGGGGTTGAGATGCGACTGTGCTAGTTCGGGCACCCAGGCGAGCAATCGCGCTAAAGCGGCGGTCTTGTGCGTTGGCGGGTGGTTTTCAATCGCAGCAAAATCTACCCATGCCTCGAGCACTGGGCGATAGGTCCAACTGTTGGGGCCTAGCAAATTGACGATTTGCTCGAACACGATCTTGCTTTTAGTTGTCATTACATCATTTGTTGCGTTGCAACAATGCCTTGAATCCATCATTATCGCAGCAAAATCGTCAAACAAGAGCAACTTACGAGGCTAAGAGTAGTTTCAGTGGGCGTTGGTCGTTATACTTGCAAGATTCACTTCAATCGAATTTTTCAATCGAACTTGTTGGCCCCTAATGAAGCGCTTCCCGCTGCAGTTGTTCGTGCCGACTGATGGGCAACGCGTGCCGCCTAGATGACACCCCTTCCAACCGCCGACCCTGCGTTTGAGTCAACGCTGCCGACGGCTTGGGCCGTTGAGATCAAGTCTTTGCTAGAACCCGGCGAAAAAGTCTTAGCCTGGCTCGAGCCTGATCTCGATTCAAATTTGTTTTTCGCAGCGGGTATCTTGTTTTTGACGCCCAGTCGATTGGTGTCGCGCGAGTCGATGGCGCATGACTGGGCTGTTTTCCCGCTTACCACCACGCAACTATTGCAACATCGCGACCACGCTGGGGTTGGCACCATCGAGCTCTTTGACGGGGCTCAGCGCTTAAGTGTCTGGCGCCACACGCTCGGCATGGCACCTGCGGTGGGTCGCCTGGTCGAGCTCTTTACTCAACTTCAACAAAAACTCGCAGACCCTCTGCACACACAGCAGAGTACCGCTGCCTCATGCCCAACCTGCGGTACGCCCTTCGCGCTTGATCAGGATGAGTGTGCTGTTTGTGACACTGAGCAGGCGGGGCCGAGTGATACTTGGGCGCTGTTGCGTTTGGCGCGTTTTGCCCGGCCTTACAAAATACCTCTGATCGTCGGCTTTATTCTGACCTTGCTTTCAACAGCGGCAACACTGGTGCCACCGTATCTGACCATGCCGTTGATGGATGACATTTTGATTCCGTTTCAAAATGGCAAGCCGATTAACTACGATTTGGTGGCGTTGTACTTAACGGGGCTGGTGGTCGCGGGGTTATTGGCTTGGCTGCTTGGGTGGGCGCGTACCTACTTGCTTGCTTGGGTGAGCGAACGAATCGGCGCTGATCTGCGCACCGCCACCTTCAGTCACCTGCAAACGCTGTCCTTGCAATACTTTGGCGGTAAGCGCACCGGTGACTTGATGGCGCGCATTGGTAGTGAAACCGATCGCATTAATATCTTTTTGTCGTTGCATTTGCTTGATTTTGCCAACGACGTGCTGATGATCGTGATGACAGCATGTATCTTGATCTCGATTGATCCTTGGCTAGCGCTAACCACGTTAATCCCGTTGCCAGTGATCATCTGGATGATTCACTTGGTGCGCCACCGTTTGCGGTTTGGTTTTGAAAAGGTTGATCGCTCTTGGAGCGAACTGACCAACGTGCTGGCTGACACGATTCCGGGTATTCGGGTGGTCAAAGCGTTTGCGCAAGAGCACCGTGAAGTCGCGCGGTTTCGCGAAGCGAATGACCGTTATCTAGCGGTCAACGATCGTATCAATAAAGTGTGGGCACTCTTTGCGCCCTCTGTGACTTTTTTAACCGAAATTGGCTTGTTGGTGGTTTGGATTTTCGGTATTTCACAGGTGGCAAGTAGCACCATCACGGTTGGCGTACTGGCAGCCTTTTTGGCTTATATCGGCCGGTTCTACACGCGACTAGATTCAATGAGCCGCATTGTGTCGCACACTCAGCAAGCGGCTGCCGGCGCCAAGCGTATTTTTGATATTTTGGATCATGTGTCGAGCGTGCCCGATGCGCAACGCCCCGTGCCGCTTGAGCGTGTAGAAGGGCGTATTGAGTTGAGCAATGTTGGTTTTCGCTACGGCAGCAGAACGGTCCTGCGAAACGTCAATTTAAGTATCGGCGCGGGCGAGATGATCGGCTTAGTGGGTCACAGCGGTTCGGGCAAGAGTTCGCTGGTGAATATGATTTGCCGTTTTTATGATGTCACCGAGGGTGGGATCAAAGTGGACGGCGTTGATATCCGAGCCTACTCGCTTGCCTCGTTCAGGCGAAACATTGGTTTGGTGCTGCAAGAGCCGTTCTTGTTTTTCGGCACCATTGCTGAAAACATTGCCTACGGCAAACCCGAGGCAACGCGTTCAGAGATTGTGGCCGCAGCGCGTGCTGCGCGTGCGCACGAATTTATTTTGCGATTGCCTCAAGGATACGATTCACTCGTCGGCGAGCGAGGTCAAGCGCTGTCGGGCGGCGAGCGTCAACGTATCTCAATCGCGCGCGCGCTACTGATTGATCCACGGATTCTCATTTTGGATGAAGCGACCTCATCGGTTGACACCACCACCGAGATGGAGATCCAAGAAGCTCTTGATAACCTGATTCAAGGTCGCACCACAATTGCGATCGCACATCGCTTGAGTACTTTGCGTAAGGCCGATCGTTTGGTCGTGCTTGATCGTGGCGAGATTGTCGAGATTGGTAACCATGACGACTTACTGGCCCGCGGCGGCGCGTACCACGATTTGTACCAGGCTCAGTCGCGCCTGACCGGGGTTGACGGTGTTGTGATCCCGAGCCCGCTCGAAACCTCTGCTAGCAAGGTTGTTGCAGACGCAAAGCCCGCCTCTTTGCCAGTCGCTACGCCCGATCATCGACAAGGGGCCGCCGATGTCTGATTTTTTGTTAACGCGCAATCAAGCGGGTCGCCTGTTGGTCACGCTGCAAGACGGACGTGTCTTTGAAGGGGTCGTGCCGGTGCGTGCGTTTCCGTTGCAAGCACCCGAGCAGTTTGTGGCGTTCATGAGTACAGAAGGCAAAGAAATCGCTTGGGTAGATGAGCTCAGTGCATTACCCCAAGACATGCGTGAGTTGATCACCGAAGAAATCGCTTTGCGCGAGATGATGCCGACGATTCAACGCATTGTCAGCGTGTCGACGCTTTCAACCCCTAGTACTTGGGATATCGTGACTGATCGGGGTGCAACAAAACTGATCCTTAAGGGCGAAGAAGATATCCGACGTTTAACTGGTTCGACGCTGATCATTACTGATAGCCATGGCCTCAGGTTTATGTTGCCTGATATGCAGGCACTTGATAAGAATAGCCGCCGTATCCTCGATCGATTTTTATAAAGCAACTGCGTCTGCTGATCGACGTCTCATTCGTTCAACGGGTCTTTCGACGCAAGCGTTCAACGCGTTTTTCGTCTCATTCGTTCGACGGGTCTTTCGACTCAAGCAGTCAGCGAGTCTTCCGACTTAAGTGTTCAACGAGTCTTTCGACTCAAGTCGCCACCTGGGTAAAAAATGATTGAAGCTTTTTTGATGTCCACTGGTATCGTCGCGCTCGCAGAGATGGGCGACAAAACGCAGTTACTGGCGTTGGTGCTAGCGGCACGCTTTCGTAAGCCTATGCCGATTATCTTGGGTATTTTGGTGGCAACGCTACTCAATCATGGTGTCGCGGGTGCCTTGGGTTCATGGCTGATGCACTGGGTTGGGCCACAGGTGATGCGTTGGATTTTAGGTGTTTCGTTTTTGGCGATGGCGGGTTGGATCCTGATCCCTGACAAACTCGATGACACGCAAGCGGTACAAAAGGGCGGGGTCTTTCTCACAACGTTGATCGCTTTCTTTTTAGCCGAGATGGGCGACAAAACGCAATTTGCGACGGTTGCTTTGGCGGCCCAGTATTCGTCACTCGTTGCAGTGGTCATTGGCACCACCTTTGGCATGATGCTGGCCAACGTGCCGGCCGTGCTCTTGGGCGAGCGCGTGACACGCATCGTGCCCATGCGCACTGTGCATTTGATCGCAGCCGGGTTGTTTGTCGTACTCGGCTTGATGGCACTATTTAATGTGGGTGGCGTGTTGTAGCACAGCTCGCCCTAGGTAAACGCCATGCGCGCTGCGAGCCAAACGGCGCTAGGGCGTCATGGCAGTCAAAGGCAGTGCGTTACACCAACTTCACAAGTTGCTTACCAAAATTCTCGCCCTTGAGCATGCCGACAAGTGCCTCAGGCGCGCTGCCAAGGCCGACCGCAACCGATTCGCGAAACTTCAGTTTGCCTGCGACCACTAGGTCGTAAAGCTGCGAACGAATCGCTGGCCAGGTGTCGAGTTTGTCTGACACGATAAAACCTTGCACGCGTAAGCGGCTGACCAAAATGGCGCGCAACGTATGATAAGCATGAGGATCGCGATTGAACTCAGACACCATGCCGCACAGCGCGATACGACCAAAGGTGTTCATGTGGGTGAGTAAGCGTTCAAAAATTTCGCCACCAACGTTCTCGAATAGGCAGTCGATACCTTGGGGTAGGGCTGCTGCAAGCTGTTCGGCAAAGTCACTGGCACGGTGGTCAATGCAGGCGTCAAAGCCTAGCTCGTCTACAACATACTGACACTTTTTAGCGCCACCTGCGATACCAACAACTCGACAGCCAACGTGTTTGGCAAGTTGCCCCACCACACTGCCCACTGCGCCCGAGGCAGCGTCGACCACGACGGTCTCGCCCGCCTTAGGTTGGCAAATATCGATCAGTCCGGTCCAGGCGGTGATGCCAGGCATACCAAGAATCCCCAAATAGGCAGTGGGGCTGACTTTGCTGGTATCAATTTTTGTGACACCTTTGGCGTTGATCGCGCCATAGAGCCGCCAGCCGGTAGCCGCCAAAACAGTTTCACCTACCTTAAAGTCTGGCGAGTTTGATTCAATCACCTCACCGATCGCACCACCCACCATGACTTCGCCTGGGTTGACGCCCTGTGCGTAAGACTTTGCATCAGAAATGCGACCGCGCATATAGGGGTCAAGCGATAACCATTGGTTACGAATCAGAACTTGGTTGTTGGTTGGCACAGGCATGTCTGCATCAACGAGTTTGAAGTTTTCAGGGGTCACCCAACCCGTTGGGCGGCTGACCAAAATGACGTGTTGATTTTTCATGTTTGCTGTCTCGAGTTGC
>JARXAG010000062.1 GCA_029866055.1 Burkholderiaceae bacterium | reverse complement strand
GGCTTGCTCGCAGAGGCATCGTCGCGCACGGTGTACACCACGTTGACCTCTGCGCGTGCGCCAGCCCGCATGTCTGCTGCACCGCGCACGTGAAGTTTGCCTGTTAAAGACTCAAAGTCGACTGAGGCGGTCACTTTACCTTTGAACTTAATTTTCTTGGGCCCAAAGGCAACTAGCATGCCGCCGAGATAGTGACCTTCGTCGTCGCGCCCATCAATGCTGGCGCCCGGCATGCACTTGACCATTCGCTCGACTTCAGCAAAACGCTCAAGCACTGCGCGGGGTTGCCCCGGAACGCGAAATTCTCCTTCGAAGCGCATGCTTAGGCGCCTTTGTTGAGTCGACGCAAGAGCGGCGCGCGATTTTCGCGGCCAAAATGAAGCTTGCCGTAGGGGTCGCTCATTTCGGAGGGTGACACGCGAGCATCGATGATGAATAAGCCACCGGCTTTGATGCCACGCTCGATGGAGGGCGCGAGTTCGGCTTCAGAGGTGAGTCGTACGCCATCGCCACCGAAGGCTTTTCCGATCGCAGCAAAGTCTGCCGACTGCCATTGCGCAAGCGACGGATCGAAACCTTTTGCTTTGAGCTTGTGAACCTCAGCGCCGTAGCCTGCATCGTTCCAGATGATCAGTACCAGTTGAATCTTGTGCCGTGTAACAGTGTAGAGTTCTTGCAAGTTCATCATGACACTGCCGTCGCCTTCCATCGCAACGTGCGCACGTCCGGGATGCCCAACACTCACGCCAATTGAAAGCGGCAGCGCTTGGCCGACCGCACCAAAGTGGTGCGAGAAGTGAACCAAAGCACCCTCAGGTAATGCGGTGTACATCGCCGGAAACGAAAAATAATGCGCCGCACCGATGGTGAGCACAACATCTTTAGGCAAACCTTGCGATAGATTCTTTGCGAGTAGACGTGGATCCAGACCATCGGTTGGCTTGGTAAAGACGGCGGCGGGGCTGTTTAAAATTTCGCGAGTTGCTGCAGTGCGAAAACCTTCTTTTTGCACATTGTGGGCTTCAAGCAGCCTGCTCAGGGCGGCTGCAGTCTTCTTTGCATCACCGCAAACGTACAGACCGGGGATGACGCCAATCTCGTCTGGGGCTGCCTTGATATCGATACGTGCGACTTCGGCCGACGGAAACATCAAGCCGCCCTCAGCGGTGTAGTAGCCTAACTCAGCGCCCAGCGCCAATACAAAGTCTGATTCGGCAAAGAGGTGCTCGGCAGGTGCCGACGCAAACGTCCCTGAAATCCCTAGGTTGTACTCTTCACCCAAAAATAAATCTTTTGCTTGAAGCGAGGTACCGACTAAGGCACCGAGTTGCGCTGCGAGCTTAAGAATCTCTGGCTTCGCATTCGCACGTTGCGCGCCAAGGCCTGCGATGATCACAGGCCGTTCGGCAGCGATCAGCTTGTCTAACAACGGTTGCAGAGACTCGTCACTTGGCGCACCAATCGGAGCAGGCAAGAAATTGGTCGAGGGCCGGTAGTCAAAATCCCAGTCAAAAGACTGTTCTTGCAGCGCCATATCCAGGTTGAGCACAACAGGGATGCGATGCACGCGCGCGGCATAAAACGCCTCGGCCATTTCGTCGGCTAAGTTATCGGCGCTGCTGATATCGTGAAACCGAGCACCACAGGCCTCAACAAAGCGCCGTTGATCCATGGATTGAATATTGTTTTTTGCACCTGCAGCAATTTGCCCAGTAATTAAGACCATCTGCGAGCGATTGCGCACGGCGATGCTCAGCGAGGTGCCAACTTGAGTCAGGCCAGGGCCACAGGTGATGGTGCACAAGCCGACTTGGCCCGTCGTGCGCGAGTAGCCATCCGCCATCGAGACGGCACCAGCCTCATTAAAAGAAGAGACGATATCGATTTTGCCCTGACGCCCTAAAGCGCCCCACAGCGACATATTGCCATCGCCCATTAGGCCAAAGAGTGTTTTGCAACCTTCAGCAACCAAACCAACCGTGACGGCTTCATAGACTTTCATGTGGATCTCCAGATTGACGCACCGCTTGTATGGATGCTTTGTATTATTCTGCTCATGATAACCCCACATAAGCTAGAAATTTCTAATAAATACTTGTAGCATAGCGCTAAGGTTAGTGCTTAGACGCTGATCGAAGCGCGCCATTAAAAATCTCAAAACAGGGCGGCGTGGTACCAAACAAGGGGAATTCAATGAAGATGCTTAAGGTCGGCTTCGCTGCCGCCGCGTTGTTTTGTGTCGCTTCAGTATCGGTTGCTCAACAATATCCACAAAGAGACGTGAGAATGATTGTGCCGCAAACGACAGGAGGCGCCACAGATTTGTTGGCGCGATTGTTTGCTGAAAAACTGTCGCAACGCTGGGGTCGTTCAGTCTTTGTTGAAAACAAAGCAGGCGCGGGCGGCATCATCGGCGCGCAATTTGTTGCGACGGCCCCGAATGATGGGTACACCCTTTTGATGTCAAGTGATGGTCCTCAAGCGATCAACGCTAGCCTGTACAAGTCTTTGCCTTACGACCCAATTAAAGACTTTACGCCAATCGCAACGATCGGCTCGGTGGCCTTTTTAATCGCAACAAATAATCAGTTGGGAGTATCTGATTTTCCGGCGCTGGTGAAGCTGGCTCAATCTAAACCTGGGCTGACGTTTGGCTCAGCCGGAACGGGCTCTTTGAATCATTTGATTGGCGAAATGATCAACCAGGCCACGGACATGAAGTTGGAGCATGTCCCGTACAAGGGCGCCGCACCTGCTCTGACAGATTTGCTTGGTAATCACGTGTCGACCGTTGTCGCAAGTGTTCCTTCGATTGCGCAGCAGGTTGACAATGGCAGTTTAAAAGCGTTGGCTGTAACGAGTGCTGCACGGTCTCAACGCTTGCCTAATTTACCGACGATCTCTGAGTTAGGTTACCCGCAGTTTGGCGTTAGTCCTTGGGTTGGTTTGCTTGGGCCCGCCAATATGCCGATGGAGATTGTCGCCAAAATTAGTGCGGACATCGCTGTGATTTTAAAAGAGCCTGCTGTGATTGCGAGAATTCTCTCTATTGGTATGGAGCCTTTAGCTACGACGCCTGAGCAGTTTAAGACGCTACTTGCACAGGATATTGAAAAGTGGGGCCGTGTTGTTAAAAAGGCAAATATTGCGCCACAGTAAAAATCAACCCTTTTGTTCTGGATGGAAAATAAAGTCATGTCGAATGCTACACAAATGAAGGATGTTCCAACCGCAGTAACAAATACGCAGCGCTATGACGCGGTTGTGGTTGGAGCGGGCTTCGCGGGACTCTACATGCTTAAGCGGTTGCGCGCGCTCGGCCTGCGTGTTCGGGTGTTTGAAGCGGGCTCAAACGTCGGAGGCACTTGGTTTTGGAATAAATATCCAGGTGCGCGATGCGATGTTGAGAGCCTTGAATACTCGTATTCGTTTGACGAAGACCTTCAGCAAGATTGGGTTTGGCCAGAGCGTTACGCTGAGCAACCCGTTATTTTGAAGTATCTGAACCACGTGGCGGATCGGTTTGACTTGCGTAAAGATATTGAGCTGAATCAGAGGGTATCGTCTGCACATTACGATAGCGAGGGCTGCTTATGGACACTGTCGACGCAGCGTGGTGATGTTGTCGAGGCGCCTTTTTGTGTCATGGCAACCGGATGCCTCTCAACGGCAAAGCTACCCGAGATTCCGGGAATCGATCGCTTCAAAGGTAAGTGGTACCACAGCGGATTATGGCCGGAGCAAGGTGTTGACTTTACGGGGCAAAGGGTTGGTGTGATTGGTACTGGCTCTTCAGCGGTGCAAATGATCCCGCTGATCGCTAAAGAGGCTAAGCAGCTGTATGTGTTTCAACGGCATGCCAATTTTGTGGTTCCTGCACATAACAGGCCTCTTGACGCCGCTGTGCATCAAGCTCATCAGGAGAATTACGTTGAACACCGGGCAGAGGCGCAGCTGACGCCATTTTGTATTGGGGGTCACCCTAAACCAACCAAGAAGGCTTTTGAGGTTTCAGCGCAGGAGCGTCAGGCAACGTATGAGACCAAATGGGCGAAGGGTGGAGCGATCAGCTTTCTTTATACCTACACCGATCTTTTGGTCAGTAAAGAGGCAAATGAAACTGCCGGCGAATTTGTTCGACAAAAAATTCGACAAATTGTAAAAGATCCGCAAACGGCCGAAGACTTATGTCCAAATGATCACTACATTGGGACAAAGCGTTTGTGTGTGGACACAGGATATTTTGAAACCTACAACCGCAATAACGTTCGGCTTGTGAATGTCCAGAAAGCACCAATACAGCAGATTGAACCTGAGGGGCTGAAAACTGAAAACGAGAGTTTCGCCTTGGATGCGATCGTTTTTGCAACGGGATTCGATGCGATGACCGGCGCGCTCTTTGAGATTGATATTCGAGGCAAGCAAGGTGCAGAGCTCAAAACAAAGTGGGCAGACGGCCCAGCAACCTATCTGGGTCTCATGACTGCCGGATTTCCCAATATGTTTATTGTGACCGGACCAGGAAGCCCCTCTGTAAAAACGAATATGGTGTGTGCGATTGAACAGCATGTCGATTGGATCGCGGATTGTGTCGAACAGATACGAGCGCAGCGGCTACATGAGATCGATGCAGATCCAAGTGCTCAAGCGCATTGGACTCAGCATGTCAACGACGTGGGAGACTCGACACTCTATCCTTTAGCAAACTCTTGGTATGTTGGCGCAAATGTGCCAGGCAAGCCTCGAGTATTTACGCCGTATGTAGCTGGTTTGGATGTGTACAGAAAAAAATGTGACGAGGTGGCGGCCCAAAACTATGCGGGATTTTTGAAGCGCTGAAGCCCAAATTTGCAGGCAAAGTCAAAGACTCATTTTTAATTTTTTTGAGAGAGATCAGTATGACTAAGAGTCGATATTTCGTTAAAGAAGCAGATGTCACCCCCTATAGCCCTGCTAACCATGGTGACACTGTCAACCGTCGTTTAATCGGGCCTGAGACCGTGGGGGCTAAGCATCTCGAGGTGTTGTTAGGCGTGGTGGGCGGCAAGCTTGCCGGTGATGGCGGCGGCGCGTTGCCGCATCGTCATCCCGGAATTGAGCAGGTTTGCTACATGCTGTCGGGTCGCGCGCGCGCTGAAGTGGGAGGTGAAACGTGTGAACTAGGCCCAGGGGATTCGTGTTTTTTTCCAGCGAACGAAGTGCATGCGTTTACGCGCATTAGCGAAGAACCTGTGCGTGTATTGGTGATTTATTCGCCGCCCTACGGAGAGTCAAAAGAAAAGGGTATCGCCGCATGACACGCCTGAGCGCTAGGCTGGCGGCTTTATTTTGTTTGATCGCTGGCACGATGGCGCCAGCCCACGCGCAGTGGGTACCAATCAAACCGATCAAAATGATTGTGCCCTACGCACCTGGCGGTGCTGCTGATTTAACAGCCCGACTCATGGCTGAACAACTCGCGCTTGCCGTAGGCCAACCCTTCATTGTTGAGAATCGGGCGGGTGGCGGAGGCGTGATTGGCGCAGACCTGTTGGCTAAAGCGGTACCAGATGGCTATACCATCAGCTTTGGCTCAGATCCGCCTTTCACAATTAACCCCCATTTGCATAGCGTGCCATACGATGCGTTAAAAAGTTTTGCGCACGTGAGTTTGGTGGCAAACCTGCCGTTGGTATTAGTGGTGAACCCCCAAAAAATGCCAGTTAAAAACGTGGCTGAATTGATTGCCTTGGCTAAGGCGAATCCGGGTAAATTCACGATTGCCTCTTCCGGGAATGGCTCGTCAGGGCATTTGGCGGCAGAGCTTTTCAAGCTCGAGGCGGGAATCAATCTCGTGCATGTTCCTTACAAAGGGCAAGCGCCAGCCAACACAGACATGATCAGTGGTCATGTCGACGTGACCTTCAGCTCAATTGGCCCCGCCACGCAGCACTTTAAAAGTGGGCGCTTGATACCGCTTGCGGTGTCGACCTCGAGTCGGTTTTCGGGTTTGTCAGAGGTGCCCGCCCTTGCTGAGACTATTACAGGATTTGATATAGGCGTTTGGCTAGGGCTGACATATCCAGCCGGCACACCTCAGGCGGCGATTGATCGTATTAGCCAAGAGTCCGATAAAATTTTGCACACCCCGGCAGTGATGGAGCGGTTTAAAGCGCTGGGCTATGTGCCAGTCGGAGGCAAGCCCGAGGTGCTTAAAAATCGTATCGAGTCGGACTACAAACGTTTCGGTGAAATTATTCGCGCGAATAATATCAAGGGCGATTAGCGCGGCGAGGACGTCAAAGATACATCGATGACAGGTTGCCTGCGCGACCTTGTTCGATCAAGCTTTGCTTACTGCCCGAAAATACCGAGGCGCCTTGGCGCAACACGCACACGTCAGTGGATACCTTGAGTGCAATGGCCGCCATTTGCTCGCTCAGCATAATGGCGACGTTTGAACTCTTGGCAAAGTCGCTGATGAATTGATAAATTTGAGTCGTGATTAAGGGCGCAAGGCCAAGCGACGGCTCATCTAACAACAAGACGCTTGGCGAGCGAATCGTGGCACATGACAAGATCATCATTTGTTGCTGACCGCCGCTTAATAAGCCAGCGTGTATTTTTGCTTTTTCTGCCAAGATCGGAAAGCGAGCGTACACATCATCGAGGGCGGGTTTAAGTAGCACTCGTCTTGTTCCAAAGCGCCAGGCCAGTCGTAAATTTTCTTCAACGGTTAAATGACGAAACAGGCGGCGACCTTCCATTGCATGGGCAATGCCCAAACGAGAGCGCTCGTGTGCTCCTAAGCGCGTGATGTCTGTGCCGTCGAGCTTGATCGAGCCTGAGGTGATGAGGTTTAAGCCCGAAATCGCCCGAAGCAACGAAGACTTACCTGCACCATTCGCACCAAGAATCGCCGTAATCAAACCGTCCTTCGCACCACCCGAAAAGTTCTTAACGGCTTTGATGGCGCCGTAGCTGACGGATAAATCAGTGATCTCAAGCATGCTGCACCTCATCGTCCCCGAGATAGGCCGCGATTACCTTTGGGTCTTGGCGCATCCCGAGCATGTCACCTTTAAAGATAATCGAGCCACTATCGAGCACAACAACTTCGTCGACTAGGCCGGTTAAAAAGTCCATGTGATGCTCAATCAATAAAACCGTGATGCCCAGATGTTTGAGTTTGACGAGAATTTCGGCAAGCCGGGTCATCTCAACATCCGACAAGCCAGCTGCGGGCTCATCGAGCAAGATAATTTTTGGTCGAGCCAAGAGCGCTCTGCCAAGCTCAGTCATCCGTCGGTAGCCGTAAGGCAGGCTTTCAACCGCTTGATCTGCAACCGCCTCGATATCCAGCAACTGCAAAATCTCGTTGCATTGCTCTAGCGCTTGGGCCTCTTGCAGACGCACACGCGGCATTGATAAGCCCGCTTCAAGCCAGGTGTAGTGCATCATGGCGTGGGCGCCCAACATAATGTTTTCGCGGACAGTGAAATGAGGCACGAGACGCGGGTCTTGAAACGTTCGCACGACACCCTTCTTGGCCATCTCCACATCGGCCTGAGCCGTGACATCTGAGCCCTGCAAGAACACCTGACCAGAGGTCGGTGGAAACACGCCTGCGATGATATTGACCAGAGTGCTTTTACCAGAGCCGTTTGGGCCCACGAGCGCCGTAATGTGACCAGCCTGAATATCGAGCGATACAGAGTTGAGCGCGACGAGGCCACCGAACCGCATGGTGATCTCCTGCACCTTAATGTCGGCGGATACCGTTTGAATTTTTAAAAATTGGGGCTCGTTCGTTTGGCTGTTTGCTGCGGTAGCCTGACGCTGTTGTTCAACGGCCGTCGTCAGCCAAGCTTGTCGGATAAAGCGAGGGGGCAAAAACAGCAAGCCTCCGATTCCTTGCCGAAAAAGAATCAAGGTGAACGTTAGAATCAGACCATAAGCGATGAATTGATATTCAGCGAATAGTTGTAATTGTTCGGGTAAAAAGGTGAAGAAAATCGCGCTGATGACTTGACCGGCACTTGACCAAAGGCCGCCGACAATCGCCACCACCAAAACTTCAATCGAACGTGAAATAGCAAAACTTTCGGGGCCTAAGTAACCAACAAGATGCGCGTAAAAGCCACCAGAAATCCCGGCCAGCAAGCCACTCAGCGCATAAGCGAGTTGTTTGGTTTGCCGCCGCGCGATCCCGACGCTTCCAGCTGCGAGTTCACTGTAGTGCATGACGAAGAGCGAACGCCCCAGCCGGCTCTGTGAAAAGTTTCTGATAAAGATCATCGAGCAGGCTGTGATCAGTAGCAGCACGCGAAAGTAATCGATCGTACTAAATTTGTGGCCCAAGATAATCAACGTGCCTAAGCCTGCAGAGGGCACGCCGCTTAACCCCATCACGCCTCCAGTCAGGTCCGTCCATTCGCGAGCAACCTCTAGGAATATTTGACCAAAACCTAGCGTCATCATTGCCAAATACACTTCTTTGACGCGTCCGGCAGGGTAAGACAGCAAGTAGGCGATAAGACTCGAAACGACTGCGGCAACGGGTATCGTTAAAAACAGATTCAACCCAAAGGTCTTGGCGATAATCGCACTGCCATATGCGCCAATCCCAAAAAACGCTGCGTGCCCTAAGGAGATCTGCCCCGCCATCCCAGTCAAGACGTTGATGCTTTGAGTAAACAGAATCGATACGAGCGCAAAGCTCAGAATTTGCAACGTCGCGCCGCGCAAGTAGGGCGCGCCAAAAAAGACGACCACAAACAGCACAAGCAGCGCGAGGGGATGAGTCGCCAGTTTGGTTAACAATGTACGCATTGAGTTCATGCTTTCGAGACCTCGGCACGGCCAAAAAAGCCCTCGGGTCGCAGGGCCAACATAGCGATTAAGAGCGCGAAGGCGATGCCATGTTCGGCTGCTGTTGAAATATAGCCTCCAACAAGCTTGCCAATAATCCCAACGATAATGCCGCCTATCAGGGCGCCGGCTGAGCTACCCATTCCGCCGAGCACCGCAGCGACAAAGCCCATGAGTACTAACTCAAACCCAAAGGCGGGGTCTACGGTGCCACTAATTTGTGCGGTGAGGATGCCAGCGATACCTGCCAAGATGCTGGATAAAACGAACGAGCCAGAGACGATCAGATTGACGGGCAGGCCTTGCACAATGGCAAGCTCCATATCCTGAGCGGTGCCTCGAATCGCGGTGCCTAAAACGGTATAGCGGGTGAGGCCCTCTAACACCACAATAATCAAGATTGAGACAACAAAGATCGATACGTACTGCAAAGAAATATTTTGGCCACCAATATCGATCACGTCTTGAACGGTGAATAGCACTTCAGGAAACGGAATGGCTTGCGAGCCAAAAAACTTTGAAGTGATGCCTTGAAGCAAAATTCCAAAACCCAGCGTGGCAATCACCCAACCCATGCTGCCCGCAGTCTTGAGTGCCGGGCGCACTGCGATGCGTTCAACGATGACGCCAACCAAGGCAACGATTGCCACACCTGCAATGACGCCAACGCCATTGCTGATCCCTTGAGCCGTCAACAGTGCAGTGGATATCGCGCACAACATCATGACTGCACCTTGTCCAAAATTAAGCGTTTTGGTTGTCCAGAACGTTAAATTTAGGCCGACGGCAACGAGTGCGTAGACTGAGCCGACGCACGCCCCTGCAATCACTAACGAGAGAAAAAAATCCATGCTGAGGCATACCCTGCAAACGTTGAGATCACCCCCGTGGGGGTGCGTGTTGACTCAATGACTTTGGGGCGCGTATTTACTCAACAACAGGCTTGAGGTACAGAGCCCCGGCGGCAGACTTGTTGATCTCGAATAAGCCTAGATCTTCAGGCTTAAAGGCTTCGTGTATCTGGGCGGTTAGGGTGATGGATGGAACTGCTATGCCAGCAAGCCCTTTGGTTTGATTGAGGGCTGCAATCACCGCGGCTGGCTCTGTCGATCCTGCGCGTCTGATTGCATCAAGTAGCACGACCGCACAGTCATAGGCATTACCGACGATGGCTGCCATTGAGATTTGTGGGTTTGCAGCGTCAGAACCATACCAGCGATCTGTTCCATGCGCGGCGCGGTACTGGTCGACAAAGTTTTGAGCATAGGCAGATAAAGGTCTTTTGCCAAAGGCATCAGGGCTGACCGAACGGGTACCAATTGCCAGATCACCCGCGCCTTCAAGATATGGGGCAGTGACCGCACCGGTTGAGCCAAACAGTGGCACTTTAACGTTTGCGCGACTCATATTTTTGCGGATCACAGCAAAGTCAGCACCTAAGCCCACGACTAAGATTGCGTCGACCTGGCTGCGTTGCAAACGTGCGACCTGCGAGGTCATGTCTTGGCTGCGTTGGTTATAGGATTCGATCTGAACCTTCGCAGCAGGATTGGTGGCCGCGATTGATTTTTTGACGAGCTCGGCACCCGTGACCCCGTAAGCGGTGCTTTCATGAATGACACCGATATTTTTGTACTGTTTGCCTAAGATCTGCCCTAGGCGAGTCGCTTCAGCTTCGTTGGTGATCGCCATCGACACGACGTTTTTACGTGGGGGATTTTCTTTACCTTTTGGATAAATCACAGAAGGTGATTGCGCGAGGGGATTACAAGTTGGGCGACCGTCGGCTTCGAGCATGTCCATGGTGGCCAGTGAGGGACCACTACCGGCTGGCGCGATGATGGCGACGATGTCTTTATTATCCAGAATGCGGCGCATGTTTTGCACGGCTTTGTCTGGCACTAACTGATCATCCATGGCTTCGGCGAGTTCAATTTTTCTGCCGTTGATACCACCTTTTTTATTCCATTCGTCAATGGCAAGCATGACGCCACGGCGATTGCCTTCACCAAACTCGTTGAACGGGCCAGTGAGTGCGGTTGTCATGCCAAGCTTGATGGTTTGTTGAGCACTGGCGACTGGGCTCGCTAACAATAGCGCTGCTGCGATCAGGGTCAAACTGCTATAACTTTTAGCACTAATCATGAAGGTCTCCTTTTGGTCTCGTGTTTAAGTCACATCAATGGCGACCTAATTTTTAGTATTTCTTGTATTCTGCCTGAAATTTGCAAATCGTGGTGATACTTATTTCGGTATGTCGAATTGCTCGAGTGGTTAAATAGTGGTGACTCCTGTTCTTTAGCGACCTTGGCAACCGTGAAAGCCTTTTACTCCGATCATTTCGTTCTGCCGTTGCCAGCTGGGCACCGCTTTCCAATGTCCAAGTACCGACTCTTGCGCGACGCAGTGAGCGTTGAGGCCGACATCGAGTTGAGCGAAGCGCCGGCCGCGACCGATACCCAAATCTTATTGGCCCATGCCCCTCGCTATCTACAAGCCGTCATCCGAGGCGAACTCACACCCAAAGAGCAACGCGAGATTGGTTTCCCCTGGAGCCTCGAAATGGTCGAGCGCTCACGCCGCTCGGTCGGGGCCACACTCGCGGCCTGTGCGGCTGCAAGTGTTGACGGAATTTCGGTGAATCTTGCCGGTGGCACGCACCACGCGTATCGCGAGCGTGGCAGCGGCTTTTGTGTATTTAATGATGCCGCGATTGCGGCGAAGGTTTTGCAGAAAAGCAGCAATCCAAAAGCAAAGATTGCCATTATTGATCTGGATGTGCATCAGGGTGATGGCACCGCGTCGATCTTTCAAGACGACCCGACTATCTTTACGTTGTCGCTGCATGGCGCGCGCAATTACCCATTTAATAAACAACAGAGCTCGTTAGATGTGCCCTTGCCCGATGCTTGCGAGGATGCGGCGTACCTTGAGGCTTTGGACGCGGCGCTTGAGCAGGTAAAAGCACGGTTTGAGCCTCAGTTCATACTCTATCTTGCAGGCGCTGACCCCCACGAATCAGATCGGTTAGGACGCCTAAAGGTAACAAAGGCGGGCATGGCCACTCGTGATCTGATGGTGATGCAGTATGCGCAGAGCCAACGCTGCCCAATGGCAATCATGATGGCTGGCGGGTACAGCACCGACGTGAACCAGATCGTCGAGATTCATTTGCAAACGGTTCGCTTGGCCGCCGCGCAGCGCAAGTTAATTTGATAACCTAGTTGGCAACATGCGCAACGCTTGCCTCGGCAACGTACCCAACGCTTAACTTAGCACTAGGCCCAACGCTTAACTTGGCCATCTGTCTAACAACCAATTCGGCACTACACTATTTCCACTAAAAATAATCGCGCTAGCTGTCGAGGGCCTGTAGCATCTCTTCATCAGTGGCGAGGTTTCAAAGGAGAAAAAATGAAAATCGCAGTCGTGGGTTCAGGGTTGATTGGTCAGGCATGGGCCATTGTTTTTGCACGTGGCGGTCATGAGGTCAAAATGTGGGACGGCGACCCAAAGGCGGTCACCTTGGCGTTCAGGCTGATTGAAGAGCAGGTTGCTGATCTCGAGGCGGCAGGGTTGATCACAGACCCAAAGGGCTTGATCGCACGCATCAGCGCAAGCGCCACGCTTGAAGAGGTTTTACAAGACGTCGACTACGTGCAAGAGAATTTGCCCGAGCGCGTTGAGATGAAGATCGAAATTTTTGCCAAAATGGATAAGCTCGCTGCGCCGACAACCGTTTTGGCGAGCTCGACCTCAAGTATCCCCGCCTCGGCCTTTACTGAAAACCTACCCGGCCGCTCGCGCTGTTTGATCGCACACCCGGTGAACCCCCCGTACTTGATCCCAGTGGTTGAGATCTGCGGGGCACCGTGGACTGACGCGGCAATCGTGCAAAAAACCTGGGATGTGATGGAAAGCGTCGGCCAAAAACCCGTCAAAATTCATCGCGAACTGCGTGGTTTTATCCTGAATCGCCTGCAAGGTGCTTTGTTGCGCGAGGCGTTCAAGTTGGTTGAGCAGGGTTATGTGGATGCGGACGGCTTAGATGTCACGATCCGTGAAGGCTTAGGCTTGCGTTGGTCGTTTATGGGCCCCTTTGAGACCATTGATTTAAATGCCCCCGATGGTTTGGCAGACTATGCACATCGGTTTGACGAGATGTACCAGGCGATGTCAACCGAGCAAACTTCAACGGACCACTGGTCTGAAGAAATTATTGCCAAACTAGAAGCCGCTCGGCGGGCGATTTTGCCAAAAGACCAGCTTCTGGCGCGTCGACTTTGGCGAGACCGTAGATTGATGGCTTTGGCGGCGCATAAAAAGGCAGCTGAATCTTGACATCTCCTCCCTAGCCTTAAGGCAAAGGCTTTCCGCGCAATCAGGTAAAGACCTTACAGTCACCGAGGATCCTTGGTTCCAAATGTTACAAAATTTACTTCACATCGTCATAAAGCCCGCTTACACTTGTTACAGAGGTCGAGTGCAGACGCAGTTTGAAAGCGATCTGTGCAGCTGATGCTCCAATTTCCTTAGTTTAAATAGTCAGGAGGCTATATGGCCCAGCTCAAAGGTTCAAAAACAGAACAGTGCCTGAAAGACGCATTCGCAGGCGAATCACAGGCAAACCGCCGTTATTTGTATTTCGCAAACAAGGCTGACGTTGAAGGTCAACCCGACGTTGCTGCATTGTTCCGCTCAACCGCCGAAGGCGAGACCGGTCATGCCCATGGCCACCTCGAGTTTTTAGAGGCGTCTGGTGATCCAGCAACAGGTTTGCCAATGGGTTCAAGCCGTAACAACTTGGCTTCGGCTGTTCATGGCGAGACCCATGAGTACACCGATATGTACCCCGGCATGGCCAAAACAGCTCGCGCTGAAGGCTTTGACGAAATTGCTGATTGGTTTGAAACACTCGCGAAAGCCGAGCGTTCACACGCCAATCGCTACCAGAAAGCGTTAGACGCCTTGGTCGACTAAGTCAGCCAGCGCGTTCGGAGTTGGCGTAAAGGTTATCCTTTCCGCCACGCACCGATGCTAGAACTGTGGCCGGCTTTGCTGGTCACAGTTTTTTTAGGCGCTCGTTTAGTCAGTCTTCATTCTTTCACGCACTTGCTGCGGTTTTTGAAGCGCCCGTTTTTCTAATACCCGTTTTTTTGTAATAGCTGAGGATTTTTATGTCAAATCGCGAAGGTAACCTCGACGCGCCTACCCGTCACCCCCTAGACTGGACGAATCCAGACTTTTACGACGAAGGTAAGCTGCACACCGAAATGGAACGCGTGTTTGACCTGTGTCATGGCTGCCGCCGCTGCGTAAACTTGTGCGGCTCGTTTCCGACCATGTTTGACCTGATTGATGCGACCGAAGACGGCGAAGTGCACGGTGTTGATAAAAAAGATTACAAGGCAGTCGTCGACCAGTGTTTTTTGTGCGATGTTTGCTATGTCACGAAGTGCCCCTATGTGCCGCCCCACCCCTGGAACCTAGACTTTCCGCATCTGATGTTGCGCGCCAAGGCGGTGAGTTTTAAGAAGGGCGAGACCACGATGCGTGATGCCGTGCTGTCATCGACCGATAAGCTCGGGATGTTCGCAGGCATCCCAATCGTGACCGAAGCCGTGAACGCCGTGAATAAAACCGGTGTGATGCGTTCGCTCATGGAGAGCACTCTGGGGGTAGATAAAAAAGCTTGGATTCCAGAATATGCACCGAAGACCTTTGCGCAAGTGGCAAAGCCGTCGGCTGATTTGCCGGTGATGAATGGTGAAAAAACGCCAGGAAAAGTGGCGATTTATGCCACCTGTTATATCAACTATAACGAGCCTGGCATTGGCCAGGATCTGATTAAAATTTTGACTCACAACAAGATTCCTTACGAGTTAGTCAATAAAGAAGCCTGTTGCGGGATGCCCAAACTTGAGCTGGGTGACCTTGACGCTGTCGCCGCAAACAAAGATAAAAATATTCCGAAGCTTGCTAAGCTTGCGCGCGAGGGTTATGCGATTTTGACGCCGATTCCCTCTTGCACCCTGATGTTCAAGCAAGAGCTTCCCCTGATGTTTCCAGACGAGGCAGATGTGCAGCTCGTGAAAGACGCGATGTGGGATCCGTTCGAGTACTTCATTGCTCGCAATAGAGATGGGCTTCTCAAAAACGATTTCACAGAGGCTCTCGGTCATGTGAGCTATCACGTTCCGTGTCATTCGCGGGTACAAAACGTGGGCAAGAAAACAGCCGAGATGTTGAAGTTGGTGCCGGGCACTGAAGTCAATGTGGTCGAGCGTTGCTCTGGCCACTCGGGGACATGGGGCGTGAAAAAAGAGTTTCACGATACCGCGATGAAGATCGGCAAGCCCGTATTTAAAGCCATGGCAAACAACGAGCCTGATTACATCAGCTCAGATTGCCAACTCGCCGGCCACCACATTGAACAAGGTATGAAAGAAAACGGTTTGGCCAGCGTTGAGATGGCGCATCCGTTGACCTTAATTGCCAAGGCTTACGGCCTTTAATCATCCAGTTGCACAATAATGACGAGATCAGCATGACCAAAATCACACGCGAAAGCTTGATGACCCTCGAGGCTTACCACAAGGCTCGCCCCGAAATGCGAAAGCAAGCGATTGAACAACGCCGTTTGCGTACGATCGCCTTAGGCGAACATTTAAATATCATTTTTGAAAATGAATTTTTGATGCGCTACCAGATTCAAGAGATGTTGCGCGTTGAAAAGATTTTTGAAGAAGAAGGTATTCAAGACGAACTGCACGCCTATAACCCCTTAGTCCCAGATGGCTCGAACTTTAAAGCCACCATGATGCTTGAATATCCTAACGAGGCGGACCGCAAAATCGCCTTGGGCAAGCTGATGGGTGTCGAACACAAGATTTTTGTAGAGGTCGAGGGGCAACCAAGGGTGTATGCGATCGCGAACGAAGATCTCGAGCGCTCAACCGATACCAAAACCTCAGCGGTACATTTTTTACGCTTTGAGTTGCCCGCAGCGGCTAAAAAATCGTTGCAGGCGGGTGCTCAGCTGATGGTTGGTTGCGACCATCCAGAGTACCCGATGCATGTCGAAGCGCTGCCCGATGCAGTGTTGGCGTCTTTGGTGCAAGATTTGAATTGATGGTCGGCGCTTCGATTTAGCTGACTGTTTCGCCCGACCCCAAGTGGTCGGGCGAAACGTTGGTGCAACCATGTACTAAGGGTATTTGCCCATACAACAGCATTTGATTTTTCGACTTTAACGCTGACATTTCGTTATGATGACGGGCTAGCGTGGTGGTGGTCTGGGCCCTGAGCCTCTTTGCCGCGCACCCTTCGGAGTTCAAATGAAACAGTTGCTTGTCGCCGCCGGCTTGGTTGACCGGGTAACAGACTTTTTTGCAGTCATTGCAAAATGGGCAGTTCTACTGTGCGCGGTCATCAGCGCTGGTAACGCGTTTACGCGATACGCGTTCTCTTACAGCTCGAACGGCTGGCTCGAGATTCAATGGTATCTGTTTGCCGCCTGTGTCATGCTCGGCGCGGCGCAAGTGCTGCGCGTCAACGAGCATGTCCGTGTAGATGTAATTTACGGCACGCTCAAGGTTCGTAGCCGTGCCTATATCGATTTATTCGGTTTGATTTTCTTTTTGATGCCTGCCATGACGCTCTTCTGCTACTTGTCATGGCCCCTTTTCGTGCAAATGTTGTTGTCAGGCGAGGGCTCGCCCAATGCGGGTGGCCTCATCCGTTGGCCAGCGATGATGATGTTGCCACTTGGGTTTGCCTTGATGGTGTTGCAAGGCTTGGCCGAAATGATTAAACGCGTGGCCTGGTTGAATAACGCCTATCAGATGGATATGCACTACGAGAGGCCACTGCAATGACGATGCAAGAATTCGCACCCCTGATGTTTGCGGGGTTGATCCTGATCATGTTGATCGGGTTTCCGGTTGCTTTTTCCTTATCAGCGCTAGGCTTGCTCAGCGGGTTCATTGCCATACAGATGGGTTGGTTTCCCGCCGCCTTTATGTACAACTTGCCGCTCAATATCTTTGGCATCTTGTCCAATGACTTATTGCTAGCGATCCCCTTCTTTACGTTGATGGGCGCGGTTCTCGAAAAGTGCGGTTTGGCTGAAGACATGCTCGATTCAATGGGCCAGTTATTCGGACCGATTCGCGGCGGCTTGGGCTATTCAGTCATTCTGGTTGGTTTCATCCTAGGTGCGATTACCGGTACGGTCGCTGGCCAAGTGATCGCGATGGCGATGATTTCGCTGCCCGTCATGATGCGGTATGGCTACAACATGCGCTATGCCACAGGGGTGCTTGCAGCCTCGGGCACGATTACACAACTTGTACCGCCATCACTCGTGCTGGTGGTGATGGCCGATCAGTTGGGGCGGTCAGTGGGTGACATGTACAAAGGTGCCTGGGGCCCCTCGATTTTGCAAGTATTGATCTTTCTGATTTACACCTTTGTGCTCTCAAAGGTAGCGCCTGGGCATGTACCCGGCCTGCCTGCGACGGCCCGCACGCTGCATGGTTGGACGCTCTGGAAGAAATGCCTGCGAGGCATCATCCCTTCAGCGCTTTTGATTTTTGCCGTGCTTGGCAGTATGGGGGGCTTGCCCGGGATGAGTTATGCCATCGCAACACCGACTGAGGCCGGTGCGATGGGCGCAATGGGGGCCATTATCTTGGCTGCCGTACACGGCCGTTTGAATTGGTCAATTATTCGAGACGGGATGACAGGCACGATGCGCATCACGGCCATGGTGGTCTTTATCTTGATCGGCTCGCGGGTGTTTTCTCTCGTCTTTCAAGGCGTTGATGGTGCCATATGGATTGAGCACCTGCTGTCTGGATTGCCGGGTGGGCAGATCGGTTTCTTGGTCGTCGTGAACGTATTCGTTTTCTTTTTAGCCTTCTTTTTAGACTTCTTTGAAATCGCTTTTATTATTTTGCCCATGCTTGCGCCAGTCGCTAACAAGCTTGGCATCGATATGATTTGGTTTGGCGTGCTGCTGTGCGTCAATATGCAAACAAGCTTTATGCACCCACCTTTTGGCTTCGCCTTATTTTATTTGCGTAGTACTGCAGATAGCCTGTTCAAGGCGGGGTCGTTGCCAGGCAAGGTGCTCTCACGCGACATCTATTTAGGTGCGATTCCTTGGGTTGCCTTGCAACTTCTTCTTGTTGCGATTGTGATCGTCTTTCCGCAGACGGTGACGGTATTTTTGGACAAGCCGGTACAGGTGGATCTCAGTACGATTCGTATCGAAATCCCTGAAAATGATTTGCAACAGAACGATGCGCAAAGCGAGCAAGATACGGTTAATGATTTGATGCGTGGCCTGATGAAAGGCAATAAATGAAAAATGACTGATGCGACGACTCAGCCTGTCGCCAACCCTGAAGCGGGCTCGACAAACCAAACCAGTTCCTCGGTACCACTTAACACCCCTGACGCTTTGGGGCAACAGGTACCCCTCGAGGCAGAGGGCCCTGCCTTTACCGCTTTAATCAAGTTGCTGGCCTCTGTGTTGGTCGGCGCACTGATTGTTTGGGGTGCCCGCGCCTCACGCCTGATGGATTGGCAGTCCTTTTCGCTATCGGCGGGATTATTGTGGGGTGCCGCCTTAGCGATTGTTCTGGTGGTGTACTACTGGATCCTGAAAAGCCGCACTTCGATCAAGAACGGAGTGATCACACAGACGTGGGTTTGGAAAAAACAAGTGAACATAGCCGACATACGGCAGGCAAAGTTCATTTATTTACCCGCATTGAGTTGGCTAATCGCCCCGCGCTTGGTTGTACGCACTGGGCCGATCATGACCGTTTTCTATACGGCTCATCCCGATGTGCAGCGTGCTTTTGCCGCGCTGATGTTGGGCAGGTAATATAGCTAAAACCCTCTCAAGATCAATAAGGAATCACTGTGTTTAGATTAGATGGCAAAGTCGCCTTGGTGACCGGTTGCGGCACGCTTGGCGAAGGCTGGGGTAACGGCAAGGCGATTTCTGTGGCGTTGGCTAGACAGGGCGCTAGCATCTTCGGTTCTGACCTCAACCTCGAAGCGGCTCAACAAACTAAAAAAATTATTGAAGATGAGGGCGGTGTTGCACACGTGATCACGGCGGATGCGACGCAAGCGGACGAGGTTAAAAAATTAGTCGACGCCTGTATGGCGCAGTACGGACGCATCGATATTTTGATTAACAATGTCGGGCGCTCTGAACCCGGTGATCCGGTAAGCATGAGTGAGCAGATCTGGGATGATAAGATGGACATCTACGTCAAGGCTGCGTTCTTGGCGTGTAATTATGTTCTGCCCATTATGGAGGCACAAGGCAAGGGCTCGATCGTGAGCATTTCGTCTGTGGCAGGTTTACGTTATGTGGGCAAACCTCAAGTGGGCTATGCAGCAGGTAAGGCCGCGCTGATGCAGCTGACCAAAACCACTGGTGTGTTGTATGCCGACCGTGGCGTGCGTCTGAACTGCGTCGCACCTGGCTTGGTGTTCACGCCTTTGGTCAAGCGCTTGGCTGACAAATATGCCAAAGGCGATTTTGAAGGCTTTGTGGCACATCGCCATAAACAGGTGCCCGCGGGTTACATGGGTGACGCTTGGGACGTTGCCAATACCGTCGTGTTCTTAGCTAGCGACGAAGCACGCTACATCACAGGTCAAACGATTGTGGTCGATGGCGGCCTCACTTCAACGACCCCTTAAAACTATTTGTAAAGAGTTCGTATGAATCATTCTCAAGGCAGGCTTGCAAACAAAGTC
>JARXAG010000023.1 GCA_029866055.1 Burkholderiaceae bacterium | reverse complement strand
CACAGTCAACGAAACATGAACCAACATGCACAGCCACCCATCGCCTGGTCTGAAGCCCTAAATCGCCTTGCCCAGCGCTTCTGTGAGAATGTCGCCGTCTCTGATGGCGCAGGCCATTCTCTGACTTACGGACAGCTCAATCACTTCGCCCATGCATTCGCTAAACAATTAAAGCAAAATGGGCTCAAGCCCGGTCAGGCAGTTGCATCGCTGCTACCCAACTCAATCGAAGCAGTGTGGGCATCGTACGGTATCCGACTTGCAGGTGCAACTGAAATTCCGCTTAGTTGGGGGTATACCCTAGATGAAATCCAGTGGTGCGCCGAGCTCGCCAAATTCACAACAATTCTGACCCTTGAAAAACGCGCGCCCGAGCTGGCGGGCGCTGGCTTCAGCACATTATTAGCAGAAAGTATCGCTGCCGAACCGTCTTTGCCGAATGCTGCGATAGAACCACTCGCACCAATCGCGTTTAATCAATCAGCACGCATTCTTTTTACCTCGGGCACCACCGGCAAACCGAAAGGCGTTGTGTACACCAACGGCGCGCGCTGGATGGGCGAGCAACTGCTCAAAGCGACCCTACCCTTTGTACCCGAGCCTGGCGTCACAGTCTTACTCATGACGCCTTTTGTGCACGGCGCTTCGCTGCTGACCTATGCTTGGTTGGATCACGGTGCAACGATCATTCTGCATGACGGCGTCAATATCGAAAAAATCGCCCCCCTGCTCGACAGTGATTCGCTCGATGCAATTTTTGCGCCGCCCACGGTGCTCGCTAAAATCACTTCGGCGTTAGCAGGCAAACGCTACGATCACGTGCGGTGCGTCTTTACCGGAACCCAACCACTGACCCCAGCCCTTTACCACCGCGCGCATGCCATGTTTGGCCCTAAAGTTCGCATCACGTTTGGTAAGTCTGAGTGCGTCAACCCAATCACGGTTTTAAGCCCACAAGACACGCATCACTATTTTTCACAAGCTGAGGTCCCAGCGGGTGCCTGTGTGGGCTGGCCTGCACCGGGTGTCGAAATCAAAATCGAGGCCCCCGATGCGCTGACCGCACAAAATGAAGAACGTAGCGATGGTGAAGTTTTATTGCGCTCACCACACATGTCGTCAGGCCTGATCGATAGCAATGGCTTTAGACCTCACGAACCTGAGGGTTGGCATCACACGGGCGACTTAGGTTATGTCGATCAAGCCGGACGCGTGGTTCTGACGGGCCGTATCGCTGACGTCATCAAAACAGGCGGCTATCGAGTGAATCCAGACGAGATTGAGGTTCAGTTGGCGGCCAACACCTTATGCGCCCAGATCTGTGTGACATCGCTCGCCTCAGACTACTGGGGCGAGATTATCGTAGCCGTCGCTGAAGGCACGCAGCCCGACTGGCAACAGCAATGCGAAACCCTGCTCCAAGGCATGTCGCGCCACAAACGTCCAAGGCTATATGTTTCGGTTCAGGCGTTGCCACGCAACCCGCAAGGCAAGATCAGCCGCAAGGCAGTCAGCAAGATGGTGCTTGCTCACCACAAACTGCTCGATGGGTCACACCCGCAACTCGAACCGCTTGGCGCCTAGCGTTTACGCGCCAACAATGGATTCCCACACCATAGATCGCGACAATTGCCGCCGCGATCTGGTGCTGAAGGCTGCAACGACTTAACCCGACTCAATCACCAGGCAGGCGTTGAAGTTGAGCTTAATCTTTATTCAACATCCCCAATCTTTCAATAGTTTTGCGCTCAGCCACAAAGGTTTCTTTCGCATACTTGGTGTACTGCTCAGTATTCATTTCAATGATTGGCTGATCGAACTGAGCAAAAATCGCAATAACCGCTGGGTCTTTTAGCGTCTTTTGAAAGGCGTCATGCAAAATTTTGACAACGGCTGGATCCATATTTTTCGGGCCGCACACGCCAAAGGGAGAGTCAGAGACGGTGTCGTAACCAAGCTCATTCAAGGTCGCAACGCTTGACCACCGCGTTGTACGCTTGCTGCCATAGGTGGCTAACAAGCGCAACTTACCGGCATCAACGAGTTGTCCCCAACTTGTCGAGTCACTCATCGCCATGGTGTGCCCGCCAAGCACTGCTTGAAGATTTTGCGCACCACCCTTGAACGGAATGTGCGAAAGCTGAATGCCTGCTTTTTGCGCAAACTCTTCAATCGCTAGGTGTGGGCTCGACCCCGTCCCGGGCGTGCCGTAAGTAAACTTGTTTGGATTCGCCTTCGCCCAGGCCACCAACTCTTTAATTGACTTCACCGGGGAGTCGATTGGTACGACCAACCCAAAGGTGTAGCCGGTCAGACAGATGATCCACGTAAAGTCAGTCAGTGTGTCGAAGGTGGTTTTTTGCATGTGTGGAACACGAAAAACCGAAATCGGTAACTGAGCAAGCGTATAACCGTCAGGCTTCGCGTTCACAAGCTCTGCCCCGCCTAACACCCCTGCTGCACCGGGCTTGTTTTCAATAATGACGCTGGTATTCAGTATTTTGCCTGCGCTTTCGGCGAGCACTCGCATCACCACATCAGTCGCTCCGCCAGCAGGCCACGGACAGATATATTTAATGGTTCGTGTCGGAAACGTCGCTGAGTGGGCCAAGCCAGGCACCAGCGCGCTGGCGGCTAACGCAGTCGTAGAAAGTAGAAAATCGCGGCGAGCTGTCATCGTGAACCCTTTCAGTGTAAACAGAAGTGACCAATGGTAAGTCTAGAATCGAGCGGCGGCAATATGAACCACTCGATACAAGGGTTATACCCAATACGCGCAACGCCGAGTCTCCCACTTTCGCGGTTATCCTTGCACCCACTGAACTTGAATCTCCGGAGACTATCTTGAAAAACTTGATACACGCGCTCGCTGCGACAGCGTTGATTTTTTCGTCAGGGGCGGCCTTCGCGCAAGACTACCCAAACAAATCCATTAAATGGATTGTTCCTTACACCCCAGGTGGCTATACCGACAACGTCACTCGCATTGTGACGTCTCGCATGGCGACAATCTTGGGGCAGTCGATCATTATCGAAAACAAGCCTGGCGCCAATTCGATTATCGGTGTCGATCAGGCCGCCAAAGCCGCGCCAGATGGTTACACCATGCTCACGACGATCACTGCACATGCCGCTAACGTCACGTTATACGAAGGTAAGTTGCCGTTTGACCCATACAAATCGTTGATACCGATCTCTTTGGTGGCGATCACACCTTTGGTGCTGTCAGTGAACAAGGATTTGCCCGTTAACTCAATCGGCGAGTTAATTGCTTATGCCAAAGCCAATCCAGGCAAACTCTCGTTTGGCTCGTCGGGCGTTGGCGCAGCAGCTCATCTGACATCTGAGTTGCTGAAGTACACCGCCGGCATCAACATGGTGCACGTCCCCTACAAGGGCACCGCGCCTGCCATGACGGACTTAATGTCAAACAGCATTCAGGTTCTGATAGATGCGCCAAGCGGTGTCGGAGCAAATATCCGTGCCGGAAAGATCAAAGCGCTGGCGTTTTTCTCTGACAAGCGCTTGACCAGCTACCCTGACGTGCCCACGGTTGTTGAATCTGGCGGTCCAAAGATTGAGTCTTCTAGCTGGGTCATGTTCTTTGCACCTGCCGGCACCTCAATGGCGATCGTCGATAAGTTATCGGCAACAGTCAGAGAAGCGCTGAAATCCGAAGAGCTCATCAAACGCTTTGAGGATCAAGGGATTCTCACGGTTGGCAACACACCCGCCCAGGCAGACGCGTTTTTAAAAGCTGAAATCGCCAAGTGGGGCAACCTGATTAAGACTGTCGGCGTAAAAGCTGAGTAATAGATGCGATCTCACCCAAGCGCGCACAACCATCTATGAAACCAGCGACGCAGCAGTTTGACGGCAACTACCCCGAGGGTGTTGCCGTTGTCATCGGCGGCAGTGGCGGGATCGGAAAGGGTATCTGCTTGGCCCTGGCTAAGCGGGGCGCCAGCGTCGCGCTTAGCTATCGCTCAAACGTCACCGCCGCGCAACAGACCGTCGATGATCTCCAACAACTTGGTGTCAGCGCAGAAGCGTTCGCGCTTGAGCTCTCATCGCTTGCGCAGGTCAGCGCTGCATTCACCGAGATCCAGAACCGTCATCAACGCATTCACACACTCGTCTTCGCAGCTGGCGCTGATATCACTATGACCTTCGTGGGTGACATTGATCCCCTTGAGTGGCAGCAGACGATCCATGGCGAGCTCGATGGTTTTTTTCATGTGATCAAAACCGCCCTGCCTCTGATGAGAAAAACGGGTGGTGGTTCTATCGTTGCCATTACAACCGCAGGGTTAGATCGTCACCCCCCCTTGGATATTCTCTCAACCGCGCCAAAAGCCGGAATCGAAGCACTCGTGAGAGGCATCGCACGCGAAGAGGGCCGCTACAACATTCGAGCTAACTGCGTTGCACCTGGCGTCATCGATGGGGGCTTGTTTGAGCGCCTCAAGCCACAAGTCAAGCCTGAATTTATTGAAGCGATGAAGCGCAATACAGCACTTAAGCGTTTTGGAACAATCGAAGAGGTCGCAGCCGTTGCGGCTTTTCTGACAACGCCTGCCGCCGCCTATGTGACCGGCCAACACCTTTGCGTAGATGGCGGATACTCGGTTTGACCACGAGTTAAAGGTATTCAGCAAAGTTGCACGACGCGCCTAGCTTCGCAAAGAACATCATGAACACGACTCTCCTATCAGAACTAGAAGGTCTCACTGTGGGTCGTGCGCTTAGGCGCTCGGCTGCAAAGTGGCCAGAACAAGAATTTTTTAAGTCACACGAGGCCTCTCTGACGTTTGCACAATTCGATCGTCAAGTCGATCAGTTGGCGCAATCCCTGTTGGCACTCGGCCTCACACGCCACGATCACATCGCGGTTTGGTTAGGCAATTCACTTGAGTGGACGCTTTGCTTCTGTGCGTGCGCAAGAATTGGCGCTGTGGTGGTGCCAATTAACACGCGTTATACGGCCGCTGAGGCGGGCTATATTCTGACGCAATCTGATGCCAAAGCGCTCGTGCTTTCTACAGAGCTGTATGGGTTGAACTATCTCGACATGCTTGAACAAATTGCACCGAGTTTGAAGCAAGCGACTCATAACTTACTCGATCTCACAGAGCTACCAGCGCTCAAACGCGTCATCCTTCACGCGACAAGCGACGACCGAAGTCAACCTGCTAAAAACGATCGCACATCTCAGTACTCGATACCGCTTAAAAAGCTGCTCAGGCAGGAGTCTGCTCTCGAT
>JARXAG010000010.1 GCA_029866055.1 Burkholderiaceae bacterium | reverse complement strand
ACAAACTCACCAATCGGGTGTGTACCAGGCCCTGCAGACAACACTACGACACGATCGCTCATCGCAATCGCCTCGTCTAGGTCATGCGTAATAAACAGCACCGCTTTGCGCTTGGCCATCCATAACTCAAGCACTTCGTTTTCCATCAACTGACGCGTTTGAATATCAAGCGCCGAGAATGGTTCATCCATCAAGATCAGATCGGGATCGCGGATCAGGGTCTGCGCCAGCATCGTGCGCTTACGCATGCCGCCTGACATCTGATGTGGGAAGCGATCTTCAAAACCACTCAGGCCAACACGCTTCATCCATTCGCGACCCTGTTCACAAGCTTGCGCACGTTCAACGCCGGCAAACTCAAGACCCGCCACCACGTTATCCAATGCGCAACGCCAGGGCAGCAAGGCTTCACCCTGAAACATATAACCCGAGCGCTTATTGACTCCGTTTACGGTTTCGCCAAAAGACTCAACCACACCACTGGAGGGCGCGAGCAAACCTGCTGCAATATTCAACAAGGTCGATTTTCCACAACCAGTCGGGCCGACGACCGACACAAACTCGCCGGGTGCAACTGAGAGCGTACTGTTGGCCACCGCCGTATAGCGTTGACTAGGATCATCGCGCGACACAAACGTACAGGTGATGTCTTTTAACAAGAGCGCCGGTGTTTGCGCCTGCGACTGACCCGTGACCGCGACTGCTTCAGTAGATACCATCAACCATACTCAATTTAAGCTTTAACTTCAAAAGATCTATTTTGTTGACGCATGCACCGAGACGTTAACACCTAAGTGCATGAGTTCACGCGACAGCTTAGACCTTCACCTCGGGATATTTTTCATTCGCACGGCGAGTGAAGTCGTTGGTCCAAGTTTTAGCCAAATCAATTTTCGCATTGCGTATGTCTGCATTGTAAGCAGCCAGCGCTCTCAAGGCTGTAGGCGGCCCGTCTTCTGGGATCATGCCGTCAGGTGAAATCGCCTCAAAGCATTTTTCAACAGCCTTGGTGTAAATCTCTGGCCTGCCTTGCAAATAGCTAGCGGGTACTGCCTTTGTAACCCCCGCAGGGCCTGCTTTGATAATCCACTTATCGGCTCGCACAATCGCATTGGTCAGCGCTTGCACTGTTCTTGGGTTTGCGTCGATATACGCTTGCGGCAAATACAGGCTACCGGCAGGCATGTTGCCACCAAAAATATCTTGCGTATCTTTTAGGCGACGGGTGTCAACAATCGTCAGGATTTCGTTCGCTTCTTCGAGCGTGGTAATCACTGGATCAATATTTGCCAGCGCATCAATCTGACCTTCGCGAATTGCCGAGATCGCACCGGCACCTGCGCCCACACCAATAAAAGAGACATCAGTCGGCCTCAAACCGTGTTTGGCTAAATAAAAACTCGCAATCATGCTAGTCGACGAGCCAGGTGCTGTCACGCCGATTTTTTTACCACGTAGATCGGCCGCCGTCTTAAAGTTTGGCAGAGTCTTTTTTGAAACGCCCAACGTAATCATGGGGCAGCGCCCCTGCAAGACGATGCAACGAAAAAACTGACCCTTAGACTGCAAATTGATCGTGTGCTCGTAGGCGCCCGACACCACGTCAGCACTGCCGCCCACTACTGCCTGCAAAGATTTTGAGCCGCCGGCAAAATCCGAGATTTTTATATCGAGGCCCTCGTCTTTAAAAAAGCCCAACTGCTCGGCGATCGTGAGAGCTTGGTAATAGGTACCCACCTTGCCACCCACCGCGATGTGCACACTGGCTTTTTCAAGTTTCTGGGCAAGCACCAAAGATGGCGCAGCCGATAAAAGGCCGGCTGTACCGGCGAACTGAAGCAACTGACGGCGTGAAATCGACATGAGTGTCTCTCGTAAGAATTTTTGATAATCTATTTAAGCACAGCACTTACCAAGCGCGACTCGGCGTTTACCCGCAAGGGATTCAGCTTTCGGTCTAGGCTTAAGTAGGTTTACGCTCAAGCAGCGCCCATGCAACGGTGCCAGCATCAACGTATTCAATTTCACTGCCAGCAGGCACACCACGGGCGAGCCTTGTGACTTTGATGCCTTTGACACGCAGAGCTTCGCCAAGATAATGCGCGGTGGTTTCACCTTCTGCGGTGAAGTTAGTCGCCAAGATCACCTCTTGCACGACCCCATTTGTTGCGCGCTCAAGGACTCTGTCGAAGTCGAGTTCGTCTGGCCCCCTACCCTCAAGCGGCGCCAGGCTGCCCATCAAAACGTAATACAAGCCCTGATAACCACGAGTGGCTTCAATCGAATTTTGATCTGCTGGCGTTTCAACGATACACAGCAGGCTCGCCTCGCGCTCAGTGTGATCGCAGGTCGCGCATACTGGCGTTTCTGTGAAGCCATTGCACAACTGACAGTGTTGTAAGCGTTGCACCGCGTCAGTGAGAGCCTGGCCAAGTTGCTGCGCCGCTTTTAAGTCGTGCTGCAATAAATGATAGGCCATGCGACGTGCTGTACGCTCACCCACGCTGGGTAAACGGCGCAAGGCCTCGACTAAGGCTAAGAGCGGCTGTGGTTCAGAAGACGAGCTCATTAGAAGGGTAGCTTCATCCCTGGGGGCAACGGCATACCGGCAGTGACGCCAGCCATTTTTTCTGAAGAGGTCGACTCAGCTTTACGCAGGGCGTCATTGAACGCAGCCGCCACCAAGTCTTCGAGCATATCTTTATCATCGGCAAGCAAGCTCGGATCAATCGTGACCCGCTTAACATCATGGCGGCAAGTCATCGTGACTTTAACGAGGTTACCACCCGCAGCACCTTCAACCAAAATTTCGGCCAAAGCGTCTTGCGCCTTTTTCATATTTTCTTGCATCTGTTGCGCCTGGCGCATCAAACCTGCAATCTGTCCTTTCATCATAATGAGATGTCCTGAAATAATTAAATGAATTAGAAAAGTCGTATTTGAAATTCAACTCAGTATGTCATGCGGCCCTGGGGACTTAAAGCGCTGCGTGGCCCGGACGAATCGAACCAGGCACAACATGGGCACCAAAATCTTTGACAAGCGCCTGCACAAAGGGATCGATTGTGACCGAGTGTTCTGCCGCCTGTTGACGCGCGGCTTGCGCGGCCAGATCGACGGCGTGCGCCGACTGCCCTTGAGCGGCCCCGATCTCAAAATTCACCTGCACCACGAAGCCAAAGTATTCGGTTAGCACGGCACGCAACCTATCAGCGTGCGCGCCAACAGCCAACGCCTTTGAGGCCACCCGTAACGTCATCGCACGCCCAGACACAGCCACCCATTCGGATTGCCGAGCCAACTGTGCGGCCATACCAGACAGAGGTAGTTTGGCTGAAAACGCGGCCCAAGGTTCCGGCAAAATAATCGTGTCAGACACCGGAGCGGTCGACGCCTGGGCAAACTGCGCATCATCGGCTTGATCAAAGACAGGTTCTGAACCGTAATCAATGTCGTTGCCTGAAAAATACTCTGGCTCGTGGTCTAGATAAGAGGGTTCTGAATCGACGTCTGAATCTTCAGACTGTTGATTGACTGAAGGCGCCACCGTCGCAACAGCGTTTAGCTGTAAGGTGCTCGACGGCGCAGCGCTAGGCGATCTCGTGCTTGACTGTGCGTGTGCTGAGCTTGGCTTTGCAGCGCTTGGTTGCGCCTGCGCGGCGGTTGAAGGCGTGTTTGCAGCCTGAGCAATTGCCGGCGTGGCCTGCTGTTTCGCACCGCCCGCCGCGCCCGACAGCGACAGCATACGCAGGCATGCCATCACAAAGCCGGCGTATTCATCAGGTGCAATCGCTAACTCAGAACGACTATGCACTGCCACCGTATAAAACAATTGCACCGCATCGGGCTGCAACGAGCTTGCCAGGCGTTTGATATCAACGGCCAAAGGATCTGCATCGTCAATCGCTTGTGCAACCCTTTGCACGATCGCCACACGCGATAACAAAATTGCAAGATCGGCGAGCGCTGCACGATAAGACAAGCCTCGCGTCGCGAGTTCGTCAGCAATTTCAAGGACTGCACTCGCCTCGCCGGCCTGCAACGCGTCGAGCAAGCGCACTAAATGGCGCTGATCAATCGTACCGAGCATGCCCCGCACAGACTCTTCGGTCAGGTTGCCAGCGCTATATGCAATAGCCTGATCAGTCAGCGATAAGGCGTCGCGCATCGAGCCCGAGGCTGCCTGCCCGAGTAAGCGTAAGGCAGGCACTTCAAACGGGATCTCTTCTGCTTCTAACACTTGCTCAAGATGACCAACAATTGCATCACCCGGCATCTGTTTGAGATTGAACTGTAGACAACGCGACAGAACAGTGACAGGTATTTTTTGTGGGTCGGTCGTTGCCAAAATAAACTTGACGTGCGCCGGTGGCTCTTCGAGCGTTTTGAGCATCGCGTTAAAGGCGTGCCCAGTCAACATGTGTACCTCGTCGATCATGTAGACCTTAAAGCGACCGACGCTTGGTGAATAGACAGCTTGCTCAAGCAACTGTGTCATCTCTTCGACGCCACGATTTGAAGCGGCATCGAGTTCTAAATAGTCAACAAAACGACCTTCATCGATTTGCGTACACGCCTGACATACCCCGCAGGGCGTGGCGGTAATGCCAGTTTCGCAATTCAGGGCTTTAGCCAAAATGCGCGACAAGGTTGTTTTACCGACACCACGTGTGCCAGTAAACAACCAGGCATGGTGCAAGCGTTGCGTGGTGAGGGCGTGCGTCAGTGCGCGGACAACGTGATCTTGACCGACCAGAGTGTCAAACGAACGTGGACGCCATTTGCGCGCAAGGACCAGATAAGTCATGAAATATGTGGATTACTGACAAAAATTACCAACGAAATCATCGAATCGCTAACAACAGCCACTCATACATCCACTGACAAGGCGAAAGAGGCGAGCCTGACTTCGGCACTGTTTCTGCACGACTATGGCTGCTTCGTTCCCGACCTGACCAGATTTGCCGCCGAACCATGCGAAGGGGCCCGCCAAACTCCATTCTAGCAGGGCTTGTCGCTCGCTAGCGGCTCAAACTCAAACCACAGGTCATCTCTGGGAAAATAAAGCGCAGCGCGCGCGGCTTGGCCGTCGAACCCAGTGACCCGCTCGCAGTAACCTTGCAACTGCTTTGCATAGCGAACCAGCATTCGCTGACCAAACGCCTCAGTCGTTTCACCCTCAAGCGGGCGGCCGGTTTTGTAATCGACCACCAGCCAACCTCGCTCATCCTGTAGAGCGAGATCCAAGACTGAGACTTTGCCAGTTTCGTCAAGCAGGGCCCATTCGCGGCGTGCCCCTAACTGTGAAAGCAACGTTTGGCCGCGCTCATGCTTAAGCATCGCGCCGAGTGTCTCGAGCACCTCGCTGGCAGCAGCGGACACCTCGGGCGCAGGCACACCCGCTTGGATACACTGGCGCTCAATCCGTTTGCGTTGCGCCTGCAAGGCTTGCTCGGACCAGTGCGCAATACCGTGTTGACCCAAGTGATCAAGCCATGCATGGATCAGCGTACCCAGTACGCGCTCGTAGGATTTTACGGCGGGCCAGACGTACGCCGCGTTGAAGGCGAACGGTACAACTGCCGGCGATACGACCGCCCCCGACGTCATATCCGAAGGGGTGGCTAGAGCGGCAGTCTCTAGACGGCGAACTAGCGCACCACCGCGATGACAGGGCACCGCAGCGGATGGCTCTTCTGGATGCGCGACCACAGGCGCAATCGAATCTCTGTGCCAACCCGACCACAAACGCTCAAGCAAACTGCCTTTGGTCGGCTCAGCGATGGTCAGGTCTTTGGTTGACACACTCAAATCAGCAACAAGGTGCAAAACCTGTTTAGCGCGCGTTGCAGCCACATACAGCAGGCGATCGATTTCAAACTCTCCTCGACGCTTTTCTCGCTGTGCGAGATATTTCGCGATCGGATCTTGCTCTTTGCTTGCGCGCGCTTTGATCGGACCTAACAGTAACTTCGAACCGACTTGCTCAAATCGTAACAAGGGCGCCTGGTCTGGCGCCGGACCACGCTGCAAACCATACAGAATGACGGTTTCAAACTGCAGGCCTTTACACTTGTGCATCGTCATAATCTCAACCGCTCTTTCGTGCGGGTCGGGCGAGGCATACAGCTTTTGAAGACGCTCTTGTAATTCGTCGATCTGAAGCGCGCCATAAGGTGCCAAACGTTCAATCAACTCAAACACACTTTCGGCGTCTTGCAGATCGGCTTCTGACTCAGCCAGCGTCGGCCCAGCCAACGCACGCCATACCGACTCAAGACGCGCAGCAAACGGCTGCAGATCATCTTGCGTTAAAGCCTCGAGCAAAATCGATGCCACGCCGCGCAAGCGTGCAAACTCTGCTGGTGCGAGAGTTTGTTGCGCCTGACACAGGCCGGCCGAATCGGTTTGCTTCAGTGCAGCGCGTAAAATATCTGGCACTGACTGGTGATTCTGGCCAAACAGAGCATGCAAACTCGCGAGCGTTAAACCACAATACGGCGAGCGCAACACCGATAGCCAAGCCAAGCGATCAGCGGGATGTGTCAGAGCACGCGCGATCTGAACCAGATCGACCACATACGGGCGCTGATGCAAGGGCACCAACTCAACGGCACGACAAGCAATCCCTTCGCGCTGCAACAGTTGCGTCAGGTCAAGCAAATGCGCACGCGCGCGCACCAAAATCGCGACCGGATGTTTGTGCTCGGGCTGACTAAAGTCTTCAAGCGCCTGACGCACCAACTCGACAACGCGCTGCCCAGATGTCTGCGGTTCATCTGGTAAGAAAGAATGGCACTGCACTGCGTCAATGACCGTCTCAGCCTTAAAGGCGATTGAGGCCGCATACGATATCGCCCCCACCGCCGGATCGTCGCCTTCAGGAAACATGGGTTTGAAGGTTGCATTGACCCAATCCACGATTTTTCTTTGCGAGCGAAAATTATCGGTCAGCTGTAAACAAGTCAGCTTCAACCCTGCCAAGCCTTGATCGCGCACCTTGATAAACAAGCTCACGTCAGCCTTGCGAAACCGATAGATCGACTGCATCGGATCGCCGACCAAAAACAAACTTCGTCCATCGCCCTGCTGCCAACCCGAGGTCAATTTTGTGATCAACGAGATCTGCGAAAGACTAGTGTCTTGAAATTCATCAATCAACAGGTGCTGGATACTGGCGTCGAGTTTAAGCAACAGTTCGCTTGGATCATCGGTGTGCCCCAACGCTAAATCAGCACGACGGGCAATCTCGATAAAATCGACCTCGCCTGTCTGAATAAACTGCAGCGTCAGCTGCCCGGCTGCCAGTTTTAAACACTGCATCTGCGCCTGAATGATTTCCCATTGTTCAGACGTAAATTCATAATCTGGCAAAGTGGTCGTGCCGTGCAAACGGCTGAGCCACTCTGGTGACTCGGCTCCTGGGAGCTCGTTTGGGCGATGATCGGTCAACCACTGCAACATCTGCGTCTTGGCAGCCTTACCTTCAGCGCCGGCCGGGAACCCTTGCCCAACGTTCACCGCCTTTCGCACCAACCCGTCGCCCGTCAACAACAAGGCAGCCAAACCTCGCCAACGCTCAAGCTCGTCCACACTCGCCTCAAAGGGACTGCCGTCCCAATCCAGCAACGCAACAATCGGGCTATCAGCCTTAGTCTGCAGAAGATTGCCCGCAGCGAAGTGTGCGAGCGGCGCAAGTTGTTCTGCCCAGCGCTCAGGCATGACTGCTAGCAACTTTGTCAGGTCTTGCTCAACCGCCTCTAGTAAATTATCTTCGAGCGCACTGTGGTCATCACTGCGCTCAAGATGTGGCAACCACTGATCGCGCTGGCTCAACATATCAGCCAGCGCGTCGCGCGTGGCGGATACATCAAGATCCATATGCGTCAATAAACGCTCAACCTCAGGGCACTCACCGGCCAAATCTATCGTGGCACTCGCGGCAGCGAGGTAATGCGGTCGGGCATCTTCAGCAATACCAGGCAAGCCGCCCATCGATGACATCCACGGCATCGCCCGCACCAACGAGGCGCAAAACGAATCAATGGTGCGTATCGCCAACCGCGCCGGATATTGCAAAATATTCCATTGAAATTCTCGATCACGCTCGAGCGCCTGACGCGCCATGTCCCAACTGCGTCGTTCGTGCTCGGCGACAGGCGGGGTATCGCTTAATCCTTTAGACAACTTCTCGAGCACTCGCTCGTGCATCTCGGCCGCAGCCTTGCGTGTGAAGGTGATGGCAATGATGTCTTCAGGTCGTTTGACTGTGCCTAACAAAGCAAGAATGCGGTCAGTCAAGAGCTCTGTCTTGCCTGAGCCTGCCGGAGCCTGCACCAAAAACGAATGTCTTGGGTCGGTTGCCTGCAGTCGGATCGCGGCATCGCTAGGTTGCTTTTCACTCATCACTAGGCTCATCTTCGTACAGACGTAGCAAGGGCAACACATCGCAGTGCTCTAAATCTGTTTTATTCCAGGCTTGATTCAGGGCATGACCCGCAACGAACTCGTCTGCCAGTGTTTCAATGGCCGTTTGAAGTCTGTGCAAGAGTGCCTGCCAATTTTCGTCTTTAAACTTTGCTTCGTCTAAGGTCTTGGGCCCTTGCAAGCCGAGGCAATCGCGCTCAACCAACCCAGCCACCACGGTCTCTTTTGAATGCAACTGCACCAGCACTAATCCCGCGGTTTTCACTGAAGTTTGGTCGTCGGCAGCACCCGTCTGGCCGAGCATCATGGCATAGGCGGGCACCTGCAAATTTAACGGACGAGGTGTTTTCCAGTCGTTTAAGACTTTGGGCAAGGCCGCGCCCGTTTTATAATCAATAATGACTCGGTCTTTGGTCTCACCCACCGCATCTAAGCGGTCAAGTCGCACCTCAAGGGTCAACCCCTTCACCGAAAGCTTTCGCTTTTGTTCAACTTCGATCACCTCAAACGGCAGTCGAGCCTCTTCGAGCGCAAGCCATTGTCTGACCACCGCAATACCGCGCTCGATTTCAAGCCGTTGCAAGGTTTCATCAAAGGCGTGCAGTTCTTTACGACCAACCTCGTGCGCGATACGTTCAAGTTGAGAGTCGAGAGTGTGTTGCATGACGGCTTCGTGCAAGGTCTCTTGATCATGCAACTCTTCCCAGATCCGTTGCAACACACCATGTAAAAACATGCCACGCTGCATCTTGTAGGCCAGTTCTGTGTAGGCGGGCAACCCACGCACCCCTAAGCGATACCGGATAAAGGCCCACAAAGGATTACGCGCCTGAGTTTCTAACAAACCAATCCCACCAGAAATCTTTTCACCCTCAGCGACCTTGGGCCCGCGCTCGTCTGGTATGCGTTCGAGCAAAGCCGCTACATGCTCGGTTCTCGCAGGGGTCCAGAGGTCTGGGCTCGGCTCAAGCGACACAATCAACGGTGAAGGTCGCAATGCCCGCTCGCCTTCAAATAAGGCAGAGCTCACCACAATGGTTGGGGCAGTATGGCAAAGTGCCTCAAAGATTTTTTCAGCCCATTGGCGCTCGCGCTCTGGGGTGGCACGCGGCGCTTGCGCCTGACGCAACGCCTGTGCCGGAATAAAGGGATTGGGCTTGGCGATCGCAGGCAACACTTCGTCAGTCAAGCCCAACATCCAGATCGCATCCCACTGACCGCCCTCTGCCTCGAGTAGTCCCAAGACATCCAGACGCGCATCGGCTGCACGCTGCGGCTGAAACAAGGTGCTACGCGCGAGTCGGCTGAAAATCTTCAACGCTTCACCTGCGGTCAGCGTACCTAGCACTGCTGAGAGTGCCTCAAAACGTTCAAATAAATCATCAAGCGCCTCGAGCACTTGGTAGGCGGTCGAACTTTGCTGACCCGTACCGGGAAAGCCCAGCGTCGCAAGTGTTGCCCGAAAAAAACGAGCCCAAAAATATGCCTGCGCCGACGAGGCACTGTTTTGCCAATCTTGCCAGGCACGCTGCCAGGCGGGCGACAGCTGCTCGAGCTTAGCGATAGCACTCATCCAACCAGCCACGTTCACTTGGCTGACATATTGCTGACGCCAGCGAGCATCTATCTGGGCACGTCTTCCCATCTCAGCAACGTGCCCTACGCAATGACCGGACAGCAATGCTGCACTTAACTCAACAGGAGCCGCGTGTTGTTGTTCTTTCAGCAAAACAAACGTACGCAACCAAGCTAAGGCAGCACGCCCGGCCGCCCAGTCCGCTAACGGCCGCGCAACTGCAACGTTAAAGCTGTACTCGGGAACACCCCGCTCGTCACTCAAGACGCGCGTCAGAACACGACGGGCGAAAGGGACTTGAGAGTCGAGCGCGACCGCCACAATCGCAAAGCGACCCTCAGGATGCGCCAGAAGCTGAGCGCGCGCCCAATGCGCAGCAGCCTGCCATTCAGATTGCGCAGTCGCATTCACCACTCGAGTCAACGCCCCTGTTTGCGCCGCAGGTTCGCGCAACACCGAGAGGTTAATCCCACGCGCCAATAGCGCCGCACACAAGACGCCCATGCGAGGTGAAATTTCACTAAAGCCCGCCAAGACGATATTGCCTGGCAATTCAAGGCCTGCCTCGATATGCTGAATCAGTCTTGCCACAGCCAAGTTCGGATCCAAGGCATCAAGAGCATGCAATCGACTGTGGTAGCCGTCGCGCCAACGCAAAAAACTTGCATATTCTTCGGTGACAGCCGACTCATCTACCGAGATGCGCCACTCGTCGATCAACTGGGCCGCTTGCATCGCCCCCGCAGCCGCTTGTGTCACATCAAGTAGCACGCGCTCTTTTTCAAGCGTTTCAATCACTTCAGCCCACACAGTTTGCGCCGCAAAGTGATCGAGTAACAAGGTGTGTTCGATGAGCCCGTCTTGAAAGCCAGCACGGCCCAATTGCTGCACTAACCAGCCCGACCAAGGAGCAACCGTTGGAACCTCAGAGACTTGTTGCGCCTGACCCGCCTGCTGCCGAGCCAGAGTTTGAATGACTCGGCGTGCGAGGCGATTATTGACGGTAATGACCGCAGTATCGCGCGCACTTCTCTCACGAAGTTCGGCGTAATCGATGAACGGTAATTCAGAAAAGTTTTGCATAAGAGGCGGCCTAAAAGCCGCACATAGAAGCGATGGTTTCCCAGTTCAAACGCATTGAGGGCGATAGATAGGCTAAAAACCCGACAGACAACACACCACCAAGCAAGGCCCAAAGGCCCGCACGCAGCATCAGAGAAGCGTTGCGCGAACGTGGCGGCTTCAACGTCGCACCAGACACATAGGGTTGAGCGGACGTGTCAACATGACCATTCACCTAAGTCGTTTTCGCGAGCACTGATGGGTTCAGGGGAGTTTCGCGCACCGGCAAATATAAAGCAGCGGCAATCAGAGACAAGGCAATGCCAAGCCACCAGACCAGATCATAGCTCCCCGTCACGGCCTGCACTCTTCCGCCAATCCAGACACCGCTGAAGCTGCCGAGTTGATGCCCCAGAAAGGTCATGCCCATCAACGTTGCACCGAAACGCAAGCCGTAAATATGGCCAATCAAACCTTGAGTCAGTGGAACAGTGCCTAGCCAGAAAATGCCCATCCAACCAGCAAAGACATAGACCACCCACGGTGAGGTTGGCATCACAAGAATCCAAATCAAACCTACCGTGCGCAACGCGTATAAGCCGGCCAACAGGTTCTTTTTGCTATGCGTTCCACCCAACTTGCCAGCGGTGAAAGAGCCGAACACGTTGAACAGGCCAATCAAACCGATCGCGATTGCACCCGTGCTGGCATTGAGACCCTGATCGACCACAAACGCGGGCAGGTGCAAGGTGATGAACGCAGTATGAAACCCACAGACGAAGTACCCCCAAAAAATCAGATGAAACGTGGGGTGCTTGAGTGCCTGACTAATCGCCTGCAACATTGATTGCTGCGGACCCGTGTTTGGGCCGGGTGTACCGCGCAAAAACCAAGCCAACGGCAAGGTCATGGCCAGCGTTAGCGACAGCACCCAATAGGCACCGGTCCAGTCTAGTGAGTCGATTAAGAACTGCCCAGTGGGTACCACTAAAAACTGACCCAACGAACCACCTGCGCTAGCGATACCCATTGCGGTGCTACGCGACGCTACAGGCACAGTACGCGCAATCACAGGCAAAATGACTGCAAAGGTGGTGCCGGCCTGACCCAAGCCAATCAGCAAACCAGCAGTCATGTATAGCTCGAACTCGGTGCTTGAGTAACGTGTTCCCAAGAGGCCTAAGGCATACAAGGCTGCGCACAGCGCGATGGTTCGACCTGCACCCAGGCGATCTGCCATCATGCCCGCACCGATCGCGCCAAAGCCCCAGGCCAAATTTTGTATAGCGAAGGCCATCGAAAATACTTCACGACCCCAGCCACGCTCAAGCCCCATCGGCTGGATAAACAAGCCAATCGTTGCACGAATACCCATGGCAAGCAGCACAATCAACGTGCCGATCAAAATCGTGCGTAACGCAAGGGGATCGTCAAGTAATTGTGGTTTGGGTGTTGCGGAAGTGGGCGTCTGCGTCATGTTACGAGGTGAACTGTTCTATTTTTTTGGATCGCGAGTTGGCATCACGATTGCTTGAAGCTGATCATAACGAAAAGCGCAGGTAAAAACCAAAATTCAGCCAGAAAATTGGTCCCGCCGACTGGAATCGAACCAGTGTCCCACGCTTAGGAGGCATGTGCACTATCCACTGTGCTACGGCGAGAACTTCTCTGTTTAAACTGCAAGTGTGAGTGTAACAAGCGCCCAGACTTACCCACTGAAACACCGATTAACCTCTGGGGTGATGTTGCGCGTGCAGGCTTTTTAGGCGCTCACGCGCCACGTGAGTATAAATTTGCGTAGTCGAAATATCAGAATGTCCCAATAACATCTGCACCACGCGCAGATCTGCTCCATGATTAAGCAAATGTGTAGCGAAAGCATGTCTCAAAACGTGAGGCGAGAGTGGTGCATTGACCCCAGCCAAGACTGCGTATTTTTTAATGAGCAACCAAAAAGATTGTCGCGTCATCGGCGCGGCGCGCGCTGTCACAAATAACGCAGAGCTCGTGCGTTGCCCGAGCAACTGCGGACGCGACTCGGCCAGGTAACGCGTAATCCAGTGCGCCGCCTCGGCGCCTAACGGTACCAAACGATCTTTACCACCTTTGCCCTGCACGACTCGCACCACCCCATCACTTAAACTCACTTCAAGCACGCCAACACCGACCAGCTCTGAGACCCTTAAGCCAGTCGCGTAGAGCACCTCTAGCATCGCGCGGTCTCGCAGACCCCGCGCCGTGTGCACGGGAGGCTGCTGCAGCAAAGCCTCGACCTGCGCCTCGGACAAGGTCTTAGGCACTCGCACGGGCTGACGCGCCGTAGTCAGTTGCAGGCAGGGGTCAGCCACCACGCGCTGATGACGCAAGGCCCACAAGTAGTAGCGACGCAAAGTTGCCAAGCGCCGATTCGCGGTGCTGGGTTTGGTTTGAGCATGTTTAGCCGCGAACCAAGCCTCGATATCGCCACCCACAGCTGCGTCTAACTCAAGACCACGCTGCTCTCTGAGCCACTCTTCAAAGCCGATTAAATCCAAGCGATAAGCGGCCAATGTATTGGCGGCCAAGCCATCCTCAAGCCAAACCGCATCAATGAACTCACCGATAGAGGCCGATTCTGTATGACTCATAGAAAAAAACTACCCCTGATTACAGCAATTGTGACCGAACACTGCGTCTGCTGCCTGAACTGTACAACGCGACGACCTGTCTTTTTTACAGTTCGCACTGAATGATGGACAATACCGAGGCTAGTCGCTCTGAGCTAACCGCAATGGTCGACAGCGCCTTAGTCTCGCGCGCGAGTCGCGATCGTCATCTAGTTCGACTAATAGGCGTGATGAACCTCCCCCTTGACCTGACTCGAAGACACAACTCTGATGCCCGCTCACACCTCTTTGACACTTGACCTACCAGACGAAATAGCCACCGAGGCGCTTGGTCAGGCCTTGGCTGTGGTGGCGGCAAAGTTGAGCCCAACTTCTGCTGGCGTATTGATGCCGGGGCCTGACGTTCAGGGCAGAATTCACCTTCAAGGCGAACTCGGCGCAGGCAAAACTGCCTTAGTGCGCGCTTTTTTGCGGCACTGCAACATTTCAGGCCGAATTAAGAGTCCAAGTTACGCGCTACTTGAATCTTATGAAGTTTCTAACTTATACTTGTATCATCTTGATTTTTATAGATTTAGCGATCCTGCCGAATGGCTAGATGCAGGGTTTCGTGATCTGTTTAAAAACAAGGCACTGCTTTTGATCGAATGGCCTGAGCGGGCCGGCGACTTACTGACTGCGCCAGACTTGTTAATTCAGTTGGCGTACGCGGGTGCAGGTCGCCAAGTCACGCTTAAGGCTTTCACTGATAAAGGGATTCAATGGCTCACCGCTTTGCCTCAGACCGCGACAATGTATCGCCGCCCACCCGAGCGCTCAGCCGACGCCGCCTCTTAGGCGCAGCGTCTACCCTTTTATTGCTACCCATCATTCCACGCATCGCGATGGCCGCGCGCCTACTCGCCGTGCGCACTTGGCCAGCAGACGAGTACACGCGCGTCACGCTAGAACTAGACAGCGAACTCAAGGCTGAACACTTCACCTTAGAGACGCCACACCGCATGGTGGTAGACATCCAAGGCATCGACATCTCACCCGGGCTCAATGAATTAGTGCGCAAGGTCCGGACGGACGATCCGTACATCAGTAGTTTGCGTGTCGCGCAAAATCGCCCGAATGTTGTACGAATTGTGTTTGACCTTAAGCAAGCTATTGCCCCACAGGTCTTCACACTCAAACCGGCGGGTGACTACAAATTCAGGTTGGTGCTCGACTTTTACCCAAAGGTCGCGCAAGACCCGCTTGCCGCGCTATTGAAAAATAATCCACAAAAAATCGATGAAGATCCGCTCGCGCAGATTCTCGCCGATATCGGTCGTAACCCTAAGGGCACGTCAATGGCAAGCTTGCCTATGCTGCCCAGTTCGATTGCCCCGCCAAGCACCAGCAGAAACATCACGCCTTACAAACAAGAACGCGGTCGTCGAGTCGTAACGATTGCCTTAGATCCGGGACATGGCGGAGAAGACCCTGGCGCAATCGGCAAAGGTGGTACGCGTGAAAAAGACGTTGTGCTTGCGATTGCACAGCGATTAAAAGCAAAGATTGATGCAACACCGGGTATGCGCGCCTACCTCACGCGCGACGGTGATTATTTCGTGCCTTTGCACGTGCGCGTTGAAAAAGCTCGACGCGTTAAAGCGGACTTGTTCGTATCGATTCATGCTGATGCCTTTGTACGACCCACAGCAGGCGGCAGTTCGGTATATGTCTTATCCTCTGGCGGTGCCTCAAGCACCTCGGCGCGTTGGCTGGCAGACAAAGAAAATGCCGCTGACTTGATTGGTGGGATTAACTTAAACGTTCAAGATCCAAGATTAGCCAAAGTCTTGTTAGATTTATCGACCAGTGCACAGATTAAGGACTCGACGACCGTTGCTCAAACGATGTTGGGCGAACTCAAAAACGTTTACCGCTTGCATAAACCTCAGGTCGAATACGCTGGGTTTGCAGTCCTAAAAGCTCCGGATATGCCCTCTATCTTGGTTGAGACCGCCTTCATCAGCAACCCCGACGAAGAACGTATGCTGCGTAACGCTGCCGATCAAGACAAGTTCGCTGTGGCCTTGCTAGGTGGCATCTCGCGTTACTTTTCTGCAAATCCTCACTTGGCCTCGATCGGTTAAGCTCTCGACCGCCTGATCGAAGGTAAGGCGCACCGAGAGCTCTGGGGATGTTAGCGTGCAGCAAGAGCTAACGCACCACGCAAGCGCACAAAGCTCTAAAATGCAGACTTCTTTATCCTAGCGTCTGCCATGTCGACACATCGCCCAATCTGTCCCCTTCCCGATTTATTAGTCAGCCAAATCGCGGCGGGCGAGGTGATTGAGCGACCGGCTTCTGTCCTCAAAGAGTTAGTCGAAAATGCAGTCGACTCGGGCGCGCAGTCAATTGAAGTCCGACTTGAAGCTGGCGGCATTCGTCGAATCGCTGTCATTGATGATGGCAGTGGCATCCGTGCCGAAGAACTCTCCCTTGCCTTGACGCGCCACGCCACCAGCAAAATCACCTCTCTTGCCGAACTCGAGTCAGTCGATTCGATGGGCTTTCGGGGCGAAGCCCTGGCGTCCATTGCCGCGGTCTCGCAACTGACCATCACATCGCGTACCCGCGACGCTGCGCATGCCTTCAGCTTTGAAAGTGGCATGACTGAACCTGTCGCCGCCGCGGGCGCCTTGGGTACCACCGTCGAGGTCAAATATTTGTTTGATGCCGTGCCTGCACGGCGTAAGTTTTTACGCGCTGAGGCCACTGAATTTGGTCATTGCATCGATGCGATTGAACGGGTGGCGTTAGCGTTTCCTGAGATCGGCTTTCGAGTGTTTCATAACGAACGCGCTGTACGACAATGGCTCCCCGCCTCTGCTTTGCAGCGCATCAGCGATGTACTTGGCTCTGAGTTCAATGAGCACGGCATTGAAGTCAATGCACAGGGCGGCCCAATGTCGATCATGGGTGTCACCACGCGCCCCACAGCAGCGCGTGCCCGTGCCGATCGGCAATTTTTGTTTGTCAATGGCCGTCACGTGCGCGATCGCACTGTGTCGCATGCCATTCGCAGCGCCTACGCCGATGTCTTGCACGGCGATCGGCAACCTGCCTTTGTGTTGTTTTTGCAAATTGATCCGCTAGCCGTGGATGTCAACGTGCATCCCGCCAAACACGAAGTCAGGTTTCGTGACACTGGTGCTGTGCACCGCTTTGTCGCACAAACCATCACGCAAGCCTTAGCGGGTACCGCAGGCACCCATCAAGTGTCGCAAGGTGAACACGGCGCGACACTTGGTGCCTTTGCGATGCCCCTCAACGGTGGCACCATACCTGGCGGCACTTGGCCGAATGGCATGACAGCAGACGGCCTGGCTGCACGAGGCGGCGAGGCAATGGGCGCAGGTGCAGCGCTCGCAGCACTTGGAGGTGCTCAAGCCTTTCAACCGCGCTGGAACCCTGGTGCACAAGCAGCCTTCGCGCTGCGCGAGCCTGCCTCGAATGGCCTTGGACAACCCGGCGCTTGGAAAGCACTTTATCAGCCGCTCGATGACAGCCCCAAGACTGACAGCACCAGAATTGACAACCACGAAACCTGGCCCTTAGGCCGCGCCTTGGCGCAGGTGCACGGCATTTATATCTTGTCTCAAACGTCTTCGGGACTAGCGTTGATTGACATGCATGCCGCGCACGAGCGTGTGGTCTACGAGCAACTCAAAACAGCGATCGACGCGCAAACTCTGCCACAACAAACACTCTTAGTGCCGGTGGTGTTTCGCGTTACCGACAAAGAGCTCGCGCTTGCCGAAGAGTTTGCCGAGCAACTCAACGCACTGGGCTTTGAGTTGGCCGCGGCCGGCCCGCAATCGATGACTTTGCGTTCGGTTCCGGCCATGCTTGCCCGTGGTGATCTTGAAGCGCTAGCGCGCGGTGTGCTGCGTGATATTGAGCAAGTGGGTGCCAGTCGTTTACTGACCGAACAACGCAACACTTTGCTGGCGACCATGGCGTGCCACGGTGCGGTGCGTGCAAATCGGCAATTGACCCTCGAAGAAATGAACGCGCTGTTGCGCCAGATGGAACACACCGAGCGCGCGGATCAATGCAATCACGGGCGCCCAACCTGGGTGCACTTTAGCGTGTCAGACCTCGATAAATTATTTTTGCGCGGTCAATGAGTTTGCTCACGCAGGCACCGCTGATTTGCATTGCTGGGCCGACCGCTTCTGGCAAAAGCGCAGCGGCGCGTGCCATTGCTCAACGCTGGCCGGTTGAAATTATCAACGTCGATTCTGCAACCATCTATCGCGACATGGATATTGGCACTGCCAAGCCCACTGCGCACGAGCGCGGTGAAGTTAGCCATCACTTGCTAGACATTCTTGATCCAGCAAACAGCTATTCTGTTGCAAGCTTTCGACGCGACGCCTTGCAATGTGTGCGTGACATTCAATCACGCGGTCATCTCCCCGTGTTGGTGGGTGGCACGATGATGTATTTCAAAGCCTTGCGTGATGGCTTAAACGACCTGCCCGCCGCAGATCCTGAGATTCGCAAGACACTCGAGGCCAGTGCAGCAGCAGAGGGCTGGCCCGCTATGCATGCCAGGCTAAAAACGATTGACCCTGTGACGGCACAACGCCTCTCACCCAACGATAGTCAGCGTATTGGTCGCGCCCTTGAGATATGGCAAATTAGCGGTCAGCCGATGTCTGCGTTGTTAGGCGCCACACAACCCGCTGACGAACCCGTCGCAACCATCACGTTAAGCCTCGAACCGCTCGAGCGCAGCCTGCTACATACGCGTATCGCCGAGCGCTTTGATCAGATGCTTGAACTCGGTTTATTGCAAGAGGTGCAAGCTCTGCATGCTCGGGGTGATTTGCACCCAGGACTACCTTCGGTTCGCTGCGTGGGGTACCGGCAACTCTGGGCAATGCTCGAAGGCGAACTAGACTTAAAACAGGCTAGAGAGCAAGCCATTTCGGCCACCCGGCAGCTGGCAAAGCGTCAGATCACGTGGCTGCGCAGCCAACCCGAGCGCCACATCATCGATGCGTGTTCGCCCACTGCGACGGCTCAGCTTGTACAGGCGATGGCCGATGTGCTGAATCCACACTAAAGCTTAGGAACTAAGCACCACACCAGCCTACGATCTACAGTCTTTTTCAGATAACAACAGTTTGTGCCGCACCCTCTGCACATTCACGAATGTCACCTAACTGAAAGACCGTTTCGCCTTGTGCACGCAACGCAGCGCTAATCGCTTGCGCATGTTCAGGTGCCACCACGGCAACCATTCCAATACCGCAGTTAAACACACGATACATTTCAGCATCCGCCACGCCGCCCTGCTGTTGCAGCCAAGAAAAGAGCTGCGGCATCTGCCAGGCATCGCGGTGTAAGTGTGCTTGCAGACCTGGCTGCAAAATACGCGGTACGTTATCAAGCAAGCCGCCACCGGTGATGTGGGCTAAGCCTTTGATCTGCCCTTCAAACTGCGCCAAGACCGCCAGCACTGGCTTGACGTACAAGTGAGTGGGGGCCATCACAACATCACCCAAGGGACGACCGTAAAAATCTTGGTCAGGTCGCGCGCCGGCGCGTTGCAAAATCTTGCGCAACAACGAAAATCCGTTCGAATGCGCGCCGCTTGAAGCCAAACCCAACACGACATCGCCTGGTCGAATCGATTTGCCATCAATCAGTTTGGATTTTTCAGCCGCGCCCACTGCGAAGCCCGCCAAGTCGTATTCACCGTCGGGATACATGCCTGGCATTTCAGCTGTTTCACCGCCAATCAAGGCACAACCCGATAGTTCGCAACCAAGCGCAATGCCGCCCACAACCTGAGCAGCCACATCGACCGACAACTTGCCGCAAGCAAAATAATCCAGAAAAAACAGAGGCTCAGCGCCCTGCACCAAAATATCGTTGACGCTCATGGCCACCAAATCAATGCCCACCGTGTCGTGGCGCTGCCAGTCGAAGGCCAGCTTGAGCTTAGTGCCAACACCATCCGTGCCAGAGACTAAAACGGGCTCTTTATAGCGTTTAGGCACTTCAAACAGCGCACCAAAGCCACCAATCCCTGCTAGAACACCCTCGCGCATCGTGCGTGCCGCTAACGGCTTGATGCGATCAACGAGCGCGTCTCCGGCATCAATATCAACGCCCGCATCGCGGTAAGTGAGGGGTGCTTGTGGTTGGGTCATAAGAAAAAGCCAAGGTTATGTGACAATTGCGGAGATTTCCCCGTGTTTATACCTAATTTTACGATGAGTCGATGAGTCGGCAGTTACTTCTAGAAATCATCCCCGCGCCGGGGCCAACCTTAAACAACACCGTTGTGGGGTCAAACGCGGCCGCAATTGAGGCTGCAAGCGGGCTCGCGCCGGGTCGCGCCCTCTACCTCTGGGGCCCACCAGGCGCCGGGCGCAGCCATGTTCTGCGGGCCATTGCCGCTGAAAAATCGTCGATTTTCTTTGATTTAACGATCTCGGCCGCTGAAATCATGGCCTGGGCGACACGACCCCTTTCGGGCTCAGATCTCAAATTGGTCTGTGTCGATGACATCCAAGATATGACTCTCGAGCAGCAGGCAAGCGTGTTTGCCCTGTACAATCGCTGGCGCGAGCTTGCTTCAACAGAAGACGCCTTTGCTCTAGCTGTCACGGGTGACCGTGCACCCATGATGCTGTCGCTGCGCGAAGATTTGCGTACACGCTTGGGTTGGGATCTCGTGTTTCGCCTTGACCCGCTTTCCGATCAAGAAAAATTCGAAGCCATAGAAACTTATGCTCAACGACAGGGCTTACCGCTGTCTGCAGAGGTGCTTGACTGGACGTTGACGCATTATTCACGCGACATTCGTCAACTGTTTGCCCTTGTCGATGCCCTTGACCGCTATTCCTTGTCGAAGCACCGCAGCGTCACCGTGCCGCTCTTGCGCTTAATGCTCGCAGATCGCGATTTTTTGCAATCTTCTATTCCTTTCGCCTGACTTTTACGTTGTTACCGACACATACTCATGACTAGCCAACGCCTAGCCCTCTTTGATCTGGATCACACACTGCTGCCACTCGACAGCGATCACCAATGGGCTGAATTTCTTGCCAAATCGGGCCGCGCCGGAGACCCAGTTCAAGCCCTGGCTCGCAACGAAGATTTAATGAATCGCTACAACGCAGGCGATCTGACGGCAGAGCAAGCCGCAGAATTTATGCTGGGTTTGCTTGCGGCACACCCGCCTCATCTGCTGGCGGCCTGGCACGAAGAATATATGCAACGTGTGATTCGCCCAGCCATGACCGCTCAAGCACTCGCGCTCGTACAACAGCATCTTGCTGCAGGCGATCTTTGTGCGATCGTCACGGCAACGAATAGTTTTGTCACGGCTCCGATCGCGCGTGCGTTTGGCGTACCAACCTTGATTGCCACCGAACCAGAATACCTTGCAGGCCGCTACACCGGCAAAATCCACGGCACGCCCAGCTTTAAACACGGCAAAGTGCTGCGCGTCAATACTTGGCTGGCGACCTTAAACCGCAGCCTGAAAGATTTTCACGAATCCTATTTCTACAGTGATTCGATCAATGATCTTCCGCTTCTTGAAGTCGTGACACACCCTATCGTCACCAACCCAAGTCCCAGTCTGCTCAAAGTTGCTCAAGAACGCAATTGGCCGGTCTTAAATATCTTCGCCTCGCTGGCCGATCATAAATCCTAATGATTACAGACACTCTCAAACGCTTTGTTGGCAAACTGTTTGGTCAACGTTCATCGGGCCTGCAACGCATCGGCCTCGACAAGCACGGCATCGACCGTCGCAACGTCTCACGTCACGCCATTAAAGTCTGCGAGGTGCTTCAACATGAGGGTTACCAAGCCTACATCGTGGGCGGTGCCGTACGCGACCTCATCGTAGGACTTGAGCCTAAAGACTTCGACGTCGCCACCAACGCCACACCCGAGCAAGTTCGCCCGTTGTTTAGACGCGCCCGCATCATCGGACGACGCTTTCAACTGGTACACGTTGTGTTTGGTCAAGAGATCATCGAGACCTCAACCTTTCGCGCACCAGCCTCTGAGTCTCAGTCGACAGACGAAAATGGTCGCATCTTGCGTGACAACGAATTTGGCACTCACGCGCAAGATGCCGCACGCCGTGATTTCACAATTAACGCGCTGTATTACGACCCCACCACCGAAGAGGTGATTGATTATCATCAAGGTGTTGAAGATCTCAAACACCGTGTGGTACGCATGATCGGTGATCCGCGTACGCGTTATCGCGAAGACCCTGTGCGCATGCTGCGTGCCGTGCGCTTTGCCGTCAAACTAAATGGCAAGATTGACCCTGCCTCTGAAGAGCCTTTGCAATCGATGGCGGGCCTGATCGAAAACGTACCTGCCTCGCGTCTGTTTGACGAGATGCTCAAACTGCTCACCTGTGGGCATGCCATGGATTGCCTGCAACGGTTGCGCCAAGATGGCTTGCACCAAGGCATGTTGCCTTTGCTTGATGTCGTACTCGAACAACCCAGCGGTGCCGCGTTTATTGAACTTGCGCTCGACCGCACCGACCATCGCGTTCGTGCCGGCAAAACTGTCAGCCCAAGCTTTTTATTCGCGGCGTTACTGTGGCACCAGGTCGAATTGCGTTGGCAACAATTACTCAAGCAAGGCGAGACGGGCATCCCAGCCTTAATGCAAGCTGCCGACTCTGTGCTTGATGAGCAAACTGAAAAACTCGCGATTCAAAAACGTTTTAGCGCCGACATGCGCGAGATCTGGTTTATGCAACCTCGCTTTGATCGTCGCCTGCCTAAATCAATCTGGCGCATGATCGAGCAACCACGCTTTCGTGCCGCGGTTGATTTTCTGCAATTACGTGCGGCCGCTGGCGATTTTGACAGCGTGCTGGCGCAGTGGTGGATGGATCTGGCGAATGCTGATGATTCGGGCAAAGCCGACATGATCGAAGAGTTAAACAACTTACCTCGCGAAACTGCGGCTGGTGTACCGCGCCCCCGTCGGCGTCGGCGCAGCCCCAGAGTAGTGGTCGGGCAACAAGACGCACCGTTTGTTGAATAAGCGTTAAAGCCACCGATGAGCATATTTGCAACGATCGGGCATGGGGCACTGACTAGTCACTGTTATCAGCGCTCATGAATACTCTCGCGTACATCGGACTTGGGGCCAATCTGGGCGACGCGCGACAAACTATCGCAGCTGCAATCCAAACCTTACGTGAGTCGGGCGGGATCTTAACGCTTAGACAAGCCCCCCTCTACAGCAGCGACCCAGTCGATGCGCAAGGCCCTGTATTTATCAATACCGTTGTCGGCCTTGATACAACGCTTGAGCCACACTCTTTGCTAGACCTATTGCAAGCGATTGAGCAACAGCACGGACGCGAGCGCCCCTACCGCAACGCGCCACGCACGCTTGATCTTGACCTACTGCTCTACGGAACACAAACGATCGACACGCCACGCTTAAGCGTGCCTCACCCACGCATGCACCAACGTGCGTTTGTGCTGCGGCCGTTGCAAGACTTGGCGCCTGGCTTGCAACTCGCACAAGGAAGCTTCAAAACCTTACTTGCTGGATGCCAAGATCAAAAATTAGATCGATTAGTGGATTGAGATAGAAGACTGTGTGTCAACACAGCCTTCGCTACACCTACGCCTTAAAACCTAAATCGCTTTATCGGCAGCCAATCTGGCGATCGCAGCCTCATCAACCCCGAGCTCTTTGAGAATAGCCTGGGTGTGCTCGCCGATGCCTGGAATCGGATCCATACGCGCATCAAACTGATTATTGGTGGCAGGAGGCAGCAACGCAGGCAACAGTCCAACAGGGCTCTGCACCTCAGTCCAGCGATTACGCGCTTTGAGCTGTGGGTGAGCCCAGACATCTTTCATCTCATTGACGCGAGCATTTGCGATCTGTGCCTCTTCAAGCTTTTGCTCAACCTGGGCAATCGTCATCTTTGAAAACAGCTCGACAATCACCGCTCGCAAACGGGCGCGATTGGCGGTGCGCTTTGTGTTGTTATCAAACTCTGGATCAATCGCCAGTGCTTTTTGCTCAATCACTTTTTCGCAAAAAATCACCCACTCGCGCTCGTTTTGCAGACCCAACATGATCGTATTGCCATCACCCACCGGAAAAGGACCGTACGGGTAAATCGTGGCGTGCGACGCGCCCGCACGCGGAGGCGGCGCAGCGCCTTCAAAGGCGTAATACATCGGAAAGCTCATCCACTCGACCATGCTTTCAAGCATCGACACATCGAGGTGGCTGCCAAGCCCGGTTTTATGACGCAAGAGCAGCGCATTCAAAATACTTGAATAGGCGTATGAACCCGCAGAAATATCTGCAATCGAACAGCCCGCCTTTGAGGGCTCTTCAGCCGAGCCGGTGACCGAAACAAAACCACTTTCACTTTGAATCAGCAGATCGTAGGCCTTTTTAGTTTCATACGGCCCGCCTTCACCGTAGCCAGAGATATCGCACACGATTAACTTAGGAAATTTGGCATGCAGCGCATCAAACGACAAGCCCATGCGCGCGGCGGCACCAGGCGCCAGATTTTGCACCAGCACATCGGCCTGCGCCAACAACTGTTCAAGAACCGGACCTGCATCCGCGTGCTTCAAATCGAGGGTCAGGCTTTCTTTCGAACGATTGGTCCAGACAAAGTGCGACGCCATGCCGCGCGTGCGCTCATCGTACTTACGTGCAAAGTCGCCAACACCTGGGCGCTCGATCTTAATCACGCGCGCGCCCATATCTGCAAGTTGACGCGTACAAAAGGGCGCTGCAATCGCGTGTTCAAGACTTACGACAGTGA
>JARXAG010000200.1 GCA_029866055.1 Burkholderiaceae bacterium | reverse complement strand
GCTTGAGTCAAGCTTGGCGGCCTTTTGGCTAGATGGCTCGTGCGGTGTGAGTTTCAATCCAGGCACCTGGCATCACCCGTTGTTAGCGCAACAAACGGGTGATTTTGTTGTGCTTGAGCGCAAAGCGCCAGAGGTGGATTGCGAAATTAAACCGCTGCTGGAACCTGTGCAAATTTCGGCGCGCTAACCACCACTCAACATCATTTTAGCTGCCTTCTCTGCAATCACCAACGTGGGAGAATTGGTATTGCCCGACGTAATCGTTGGCATGATCGAGGCATCAGCCACGCGCAGGCCTTGCACACCATGCACGCGCAAATTCGCATCGACCACGGCCATCGGGTCTTGGCCCATTTTGCACGTACCCACAGGGTGAAAAATCGTGGTGCCTATTTCACCGGCTGCACGCGCGAGCGACTCTTCGCTATCGTCAGTCAGGCCAGGTTTAATTTCTTGAGGATTGAAACGCGCCAACGCAGACTGCCCCACAATACGGCGCGTTAAACGAATGCTGTCGGCTGCCACGCGACGATCTTCGGCCGTTGATAAGTAGTTACACAAAATCTCGGGCGACTGCGCGGTGTCGGGCGACACGATGTTGACGTGACCACGGCTAGTGGGGCGCACGTTACAAATCGAGGCGGTAAACGCCGGAAAGCTATGCAAGGGCTCGCCAAACTTTTCAAGTGATAAGGGCTGCACATGGTATTCAACATTGGCGCGCGCCTGTTGCGGGTCTGACTTGGCAAACACCCCTAGTTGCGAAGGTGCCATACTCATCGGGCCGCGTCGCGTGAGTGCGTACTCGAGGCCAATCATCGCCTTGCCCCACAACGAATTGACGATAGTGTTTAAGGTGCGCGTGCCCTCGACGCGATAGATCATGCGCAACTGCAAATGGTCTTGCAAGTTTTGCCCAACTCCGGGCAGTTCGTGCACGGTTTGAATCCCCAGCGGCGCCAACAAACTTGTTGCGCCTAACCCCGAGGCCTGCATGATTTGCGGCGTACCAATTGAACCGGCGGCCATCACCACTTCAGTGTGCGCGCGCGCAATTTGCTTGTGCCCGTCTTTGAGAAACTCAACACCAGTCACACGCTTACCTTCAAACACTAAGCGCGTGGTGTGAGCATGCGTCAACACCGTTAAGTTGCGGCGGTGTTTGATCGGGCGCAAAAACGCTTTTGACGTGTTCCAACGCCAACCTTCGCGCTGGTTCACTTCAAAGTAGTCACTGCCCTCGTTGTCGCCAGAATTAAAGTCATTGACAGGTTGGATGCCAGCCTGCGCGGCCGCCTCGCGAAACGAATCCAGAATCTCCCACGACAAGCGTACGCGTTCGACATTCCATTCTCCGCCCGCGCCATGAAACTCGCTGGCACCGCCGTGGTGATTCTCCATACCTTTGTACAACGGCAGTAAGTCGTCCCAACCCCAGCCAGTGTTGCCAAGCGCGGCCCAACCATCGTAATCAGCGCGCTGGCCACGCATGTAAATCATGCCGTTAATCGATGAGCAACCACCCAGCACGCGACCACGTGGGTAACCTAATTGCCGACCATTCAGCCCTGGATCAGCCTTAGTTTTGTAACACCAGTCTGTGCGCGGATTGCCGATGCAATACAAATAGCCCACGGGGATGTGGATCCAGTGCCAGTTATCGGGGCCACCCGCCTCAAGCAGCAAGACGCGTTTGGACGAGTCGGCCGACAGACGATTGGCCAACAGGCAACCGGCTGAGCCTGCACCTACGATGACATAATCAAAGTCTAAAGCGTTGGGTGTGCTCATGAGCGAGTCTATTCCGGCAACAGTGAAGAAAGAAAAATTTTACACAAGGCTTGCATGCCAGTTTGGTCGATGGCATCAAAACGATTCAATACAGGGCTATCAACATCCCACACACCAAGCAGCTTGCCGTGCTGCAGCAAAGGCACCACTAACTCAGAACGCGACGCCGCATCGCACGCGATGTGCCCAGGAAACGCATGCACATCAGGCACGAGTTGCGTTTGCCCAGTCGTGGCCGCCTTGCCGCACACACCGAGGTTGAGTGCAATACGCAGGCAAGCAGGTTTACCCTGAAACGGCCCAAGCACAAGCTCAGTGCCGTCATACAAATAAAAGCCGGCCCAATTGAGATCGGGTAACGAGCTCATCACGAGCGCTGACAGGTTAGCGGCGTTTGCAATCAGATTGTGCTCACCTGCCATCAAGGCGTGCGCTTGGGTGGCTAGCGCCTCGTACTGGGCGGGCTTAGGTAGGTGCGCTAAAGAAGTGGTATCGAACATATTGGATCAAAGTAGCTTGAATCGTCGAATGTCAGGGCGTGCGCTAAAGAGGTCGCGTCAAACATGTTGGCTAAATGTGGCTTGAGTCGTCGAAAAACATAGCGAACTTGGCGATCATCGAACGTGATGTTGCATAAGGCACTAGTTTACTGGCACTGAGGAGATGAGTGGACGTTACGCCGATATGAGTCAGCATGTACGACTATGTGGTTAGTACGACCAAAATGTGGAATAATGAATCATGACAATTCCGAGTGCCGCCACCAAATCAGGTACGCAAGTTGTGCAGCGCGTTGCAGCCCTGCTACGCGGGGTGTCAGCGCGTAACCGCATCGGCGCGCGACTCATTGACTTGTGCACCGAGGTCGCAATCGAGCGTCCTACCGCGCATCGGATCTTGCAGGGCTTGGTCTCTGAAGGCCTGATCCGTCAAGACGAAAGCACCAAACGATATTTTTTAGGCAGTGCCATTTACGAAATGGGTCTGGCCGCAAGCCCTCGCACCAACATTCGCGATCTGTGTCACCCTCATCTGCAACACATTGCGCAGGCTACGGGTGATACCGTCTCGCTCACCGTGCGCGCAGGCTTTGATGGCGTGTGTATTGATCGCGCTGAGGGGGCATTTCCAATCAAGGTGTTCGTGCTCGAGGTTGGCAAGCGACGCCCCCTAAACGTTGGCGGTGGCGCGTTGGCCATTATGAGTTTTTTAGATGACAACGAGATCGAGCGTATTTTTAAAGTCAACGCCGAGCGCTGTCGCGAAAAATATCCAAACTACTCTGAAGCCAACGCACGCAAAACCATTGCACGCGCACGCACACGCGGCTTTGTGATTAGTGACGTGATTGAGCTGCCAGGCGTGCGCTCGATTGCCGTGCCCTTGAGGGACAAGAACAATATACCGATTGCCGGCATTAGCGTGTCAACACTGACCACTCGCATGGATAAGGCGCGCTCAGACCTCGCACTAAGCGAGATCTCCAAAGCGATCGAGCAAATTCAGCAGCACTTGCTGACTGCTGAGACAGACTGAGCGCTGTAGAAAAAGTCGAGCCTAGCCACTCAAACGCGTCATGAAGCCAACCGCAACCGGTCAGCTAAAGCAATCAGACAGCAATTAATTACGCGGCGCCCCGATTCACATAACCATAAGCCATGTTGGTGCGCCCGTCACCGTGGCGGTCGTAAATTGCTTTGCCGCTGGCGATCTTATCGCCGCTAACGGCAGCCCGCTGGGCCGGCGTAAAGTTGTACAAGCGCGCGTTGTTCTCGCCAAAAATGGCACGCTTCACCGCGCCATCAGCTGGGCCAAGCGGCTTCAGCCCATAACGCTTTTGTAAATCTTCTGGGATTTCAAGGCGACGCAACGCTTCGATTTGCCATTGCGGTGCACCTGTCCAGATGGCATCGGTGCCCCAACACACGTGATCGGCGCCTAAGCCTGCGATCAACTGGCCCATCATCACAGCCGAGACGCGCGGATCAGCAATCGTTGACTGTGCAAATAATTGACCCACGTCGGCGTACACATTGTTGACACCGTATTTGCCGGGGATATCGGCGAGATCGCTCACCCAGTCGATGCGACCTGTTTTTTCAAACTGTTCCCAGGCGCCCTGTGCGCCGCCGCCACCGCTATAGCGATAGCCACCGTGATAAATGATGAAGTTCAGTTGTGGCCAATCTTTGGCTGCTTTTGCCACATCATCGACTCTGGCGTATTTCAGTAAGTTTGGAAAATTCTTTTCGACGGAGGGTGGGAATAAACCTTTGTGAATACAAACGTTTTTAAGCCCGGCTTTGACAAACTTTTCGTACGCGGGATACACCAGTTTTTCATCGTCCAAGAGCCAAGGGTGCACAGACAACTGCTTGTTGGTGTTGTCGCCAATCGTATAACCCTTAAACGAGTCGGGCTTCAGCACTTCAATGGCGCGATCGATTTCGTCTAACCAACCGGCGTAGCCCGGAGTAAAGATGGCGTGGGCAAAGGCGCGCTTTGAGCCTGCGATTGAATTGATGGTGGCCCGTGCCTGGTTTTTCATATCGTTGGTTAAAAACCAATCGGTCACCTTCTCAGAGGGAGCACCACTAATGCACGCCACCTTGGTATCGCTATCCAAAAATATTTCTTTCAAATAATTTGCAAACTTAAGGTCTTCAAGCGTTTGGGGTTTGCCCACCAAGGCTGGGTTCCAACCCGCTTTGCCAACTGCCTCGCGACTACGCACAAAGCCTGCAAGGGTAGTGTCGTCACGCAAAAAGTGCGTGTGCATATCCATGATGAACTGGCCAGACAACGACTGAGCACGCTCGTTGGCCATCTCGGGCGTCGCGGCTTCGGCACTCGACACGCCAAACATCGGCCCGTAGGTATCATTCATCGCCAAAAACGCGGCGGCCATCCCCGACGCAGATTTAAAAAACTTGCGACGCGTGAGACCCTGTTTTTTTGCAAGCTCAGCGCCAAGCGCCTTCACACGTGCTTCATATTCTTTTTGCTTAGGGGTTTGGACCCCGGGCAAAAACTCGTCGCTAGAGACACACTGAACAGGGATCGGCGCCGGAAAAATCGATGACTCAGCGGGGATTAAGGCAGCAAGTTCGTCAGGGCTAAGAAGGCTCATGGTGGGGTCGGCTCGAAGAGGGTTTGTAACGTAAGCGCAAGCCATAACTTTTGCACAAATTGAGCAAAAAATATAGGGCTAAACAGCGCTTTAGCGTGCGCAAATCAGAATCTAGCTACAGCATCAAAGCGCAAAACAAAAAGTAGCGCCTAGGGGCTCAGCCACTCACTCACCCCGACCGCTGCCGCTTTC
>JARXAG010000056.1 GCA_029866055.1 Burkholderiaceae bacterium | reverse complement strand
TCAGATCGAGCTCATCGAAGACGGCGGCAAAGTCGTTCAAGAAACTCGCTTGTACGACGCCGATCTTGACGAAACACGCAGCATGCGCAGCAAAGAAGACGCGCACGACTACCGCTATTTTCCAGATCCCGATTTACCACCGCTGGTGATTGGACAAGACTGGATTGCTGAAGTCCAACAGTCGATGCCGGCCTTGCCCGACGCGCTGAGGCACCGTTTCGTCAATGAATTTGGAATAGCTCCGATTGACGCGGCCCAACTTTCAAGTAGTCGGGCAATGGCAACATATTTCTTAGACGTCATCACCGCTCTTGAAACTGAAGCAGCAGATGCAGCGAACGTAGTAGCCCTGCGCCCAGCTCGAGCAAAACTTGCGGCTAACTGGTTAATGGGCGAGGTCTCAGCCACGCTCAATCGCGAAGAGAAAGACATTGCGCAATGCCCAGTCGCAGCCACCATGCTGGCAGCTCTACTGAAGCGCATTTTAGACAACACCATTTCAAACAAAATCGCGCGCGATGTGTTTGCAGCGATGTGGGCAGGTGAAGAAAATGGTCAGCCCTATGCCATCATCGCAGCCAAGGGGCTCACCCAGATCAACGACTCGGGCGCCATCGAGGCCATGATCGACTCCGTGCTAGCCGATAACGCTGCGATCGTGGCCGAATATCGCGCAGGCAAACAAAAGGCCTTCAACTCACTCGTCGGTCAAATTATGAAAGCGGCCAAAGGCAAAGCAAACCCTCAGCAAGTGAATGATTTGCTTAAGGCCAAGCTCGATCAGGTTTAAGCCGTATGCCGTCCCCCAACACAGTCGCTGGGGGTTAGGTCAATTTTTTTTGAAGAGCGCAGCTTTTTAGCATTAAAAAATTCAACAACGCTGACTCTTTTACTGAATGCCGTATCGCGCCCGATAGGCGAGTACTGCCTCGCGATGCTGCGCAAACTCGGCATTCTCTTTAAGCAATACCAAGATGTCATCAAGCGAGGCGATCGTCACAACCGGTAAGCCATAACGCTGATGAACCTCTTGCACCGCTGAGTGAGGAGATAACTGTCCGTCTGCGCCAGCGCGCTCCATGCGATCCATAGCGATTAGCACCGCACAGGGTTCTGCGCCTGCTGCACGAATGATCTCGACCGATTCGCGCACAGACGTGCCTGCGGTGATCACATCATCAATGATGACGACTTTACCCTTTAGTGGTGCACCCACTAACACCCCGCCCTCACCGTGATCTTTCGCCTCTTTGCGGTTGTACGCGAAGTCAATTGCACGTCCGCTCATTGCGGGATGAGCTGCGAGTGCCACCGCCGTTGCGGTAGCAAGCGGGATCCCTTTGTAAGCCGGACCAAACAACATATCAAATGGCAGTTTAGAATCAACTAAGGCTTGGGCATAAAATTGAGCTAACCGCCCTACCGAGGCACCAGAATTAAACAGGCCTGCATTAAAAAAATAAGGGCTGGTACGACCCGATTTGGTCACAAAACTACCAAAGCGCAGCACGCCTTCATTTAAGGCAAACTGTACAAATGCACTACGTTCTGAACCCGTCGACATCGCAAGCCTCGTGATTTAAGTATTTCGATGGATTGCATTATCTCATTGACCAGGAGCCCGATCTTGCTACGCATCACCTCACTGAACCTGAATGGTATCCGCTCGGCCTACAACAAGGGGCTTGCGAACTGGTTAAAAACGCATGAGGCCGACGTCCTCTGCCTGCAAGAGCTCAAAGCCCACCTTGCCGACATTCAAGAAGACTTTCAACACCCACACGACTATACCGGCCATTTCTACACCGCCGAAAAAAAAGGCTACAGCGGCGTTGGCCTCTATGTAAAAAACGCGCCTGAGCGCGTGAGCCAAGGAATGGATTGTGAAGAGTTCGATCTTGAGGGTCGTGTGATTCGGGCTGACTGGTCAAATATTTCTGTGATCAGTGCGTACCTACCCTCAGGCTCGAGCGGCCCTGAGCGCCAAGAAGCAAAATTTCGTTTTCTTGCGCAGTTTGGTCCTTGGATGCAAGCCTTGATGGATGACCATAAAAAGACCAAACGCGAGTACGTGATCTGCGCCGACTGGAACATCGCACACAAAGAAATCGATCTAAAAAACTGGAAGTCGAATCAAAAGAATTCTGGCTTTACCCCCGAAGAGCGCGCTTGGGTCACGAGCGTCATCGACGAGATTGGCTTTGTCGACGTGTTCAGACAACTCGATCAGCGCGCCGAACAATACACATGGTGGAGTAATCGCGGTCAAGCCTGGGCCAAGAACGTAGGGTGGCGGCTTGACTATCAGCTTGTCACGCCGGGCTTAGCGGCAAAGGCAAAAGCTGCCAGCATCTATAAAGATGAGCGCTTTTCAGATCATGCGCCGCTGACGATTGATTACGACTTTGCTTTGAAGTGAGAGAGTGCGAGCCGGCTGCTCGCCCGACTGCCACAGCCCAACGTGGCTTATCTTCTTTTGACCAAACGCTCTGGTTTACACGCCAGCCGCGTCAATGCGATCAATATCTTTTCTGCGCCAATACAACAACCACAGCCCAGGCAGCGCGATCAACACGGTCAGCAAAAAGAAAGTTGGCCATCCGGCAGCCTGCACCAATTGTGGCGTCAAGGGGCCAGCAAGATAGGTACGCCCCACCGCCGATAATGCGGACAACAATGCAAATTGCGTTGCAGAAAACTGTTGATTGCAAAGCCCCATCAAAAGCGCGACAAAGGCTGCGGTACCCATGCCGCCGCATAAGTTTTCGATACCAACCCCAGCCGCCATCAACCACACGTTCTGCGGTCCGACCGAGATGACCCAGAACCCTAAATTAGATACCGCCTGCAAGACACCAAACAACATCAACGAACGATACAAACCTAAACGCGCCATCAACGCGCCGCCTGCCAAGGCGCCAACAATGGTGGACGCCAACCCCAACAATTTATTGACCGTGCCGACTTCAGTGGCGGTATAGCCTGCCGCGCGAATTAAAAAAGTGGTGGATAGCGCACCCGCAAACGCGTCACCCAACTTATACAAAACAATCAGCACCAAAACGGTAATGGCTTCGGGTCGCCCAAAAAATTCGCGGAAAGGTTCGATCACAGCCTCTCGCAAAGAGCGCGGCATTTGCGCGGGCACCTCGGGCTCGGGTGCCCAAAAGCTTGCTAGCGCGACCAACAACATTAAGCCCCCCATCAGCATATAGGTCGCCCCCCAGCCGAGCCATTGATCTGCAATGATCAACGCCAAACCGCCCGACACGAGCATCGCCAAACGGTATCCCAAAACCGAGAGCGCCGCCCCCGCACCACGCTCATCTTTGCGCAGAACGTCGCTACGGTAGGCATCAAAGGCAATGTCTTGCGTGGCCGAGCAAAACGCGACAAAGACTGCAAGCAACGCCAAAGGCAACAAACTTTGACCGGGCGAAAGACACCCCATGGCCAACATCCCCAAGGCCAACAACGCCTGCATCAATACCATCCAACCGCGCCTGCGCCCAAGCCAGGGCGGTGCATAACGGTCAATCAGGGGTGCCCATAAAAACTTTAAGGTGTAGGCTGTACCCACTAAAGTTAAGAACCCAATCTCTTGAAGCGAGACTTGTTCAATTGTGGCCCAAGCCTGCAAAGTGCCGCCGGTTAAGGCCAAAGGCAAACCGCTGGCAAAGCCAAGCGCAAGCAACGGTGCAACACGTCGACTGGTGTACAGCTTTGATGCCGCAACCGGTGTCGTCGCAGGAGTCGCAGGAGTCGTCATGCGCGGGAGCGTGATGGCTTAGAGCGGTCAGCCGTAAACCGATAGGCCGCGAGAGTGCTGCGCCAACCCGCCAAAAACGTTACCTCGCGCTCGTCGTTAAAGGTTGCGCGCTCAAGAATACTGAAACCCAATTTCAACGAAAGACGTTCAAAATCCTTCAACGTACACAAGTGAATATTAGGCGTGTCGTGCCAGTCGTAGGGCATTTGCCCTGTCACCGGCATACGCCCTAACAGTATCGACCAGCCATGCGGCCAATAGCCAAAATTGGGGAAGGACACAATCGCTTCACGCGCGACACGCGTCATTTCTCTAAGGATATGTTCAGTGTTGTGCATCGACTGTAGTGTTTGGGACAGCACCACCGTATCAAACTGCTGATCATCAAACATGGCTAAACCATCTTCGAGGTTCTGCTGAATAACATGCACACCGCGTTGCACGCAGCTCAACACACGCTCATCACTAATTTCGACCCCAATCCCCTGTACGCTTTTGCTGCGCTTGAGGTGGGCAAGCAAGGTTCCATCGCCGCAGCCCAAATCAAGCACGCGTGTTTGGGGCTGCACCCACTGCGCAATACGGGCAAGATCACCCCGCAGATCTGCGACTTGGGGCGTTAACATCTCACTGACCTCGTGACTCATGGTTGCACCCCAGGCTTAGAAGTGACCTCTGTCAGTGTCGCAGCGATACGCAAAAAGTATGCCCGCATCAGCCCGTGATACCGAGCATCATCCAGCAAAAAAGCATCGTGGCCATGCGGCGCATCAATTTCAGCGTAGGTTGCAGCCTGTTCGTTTTTTAGCAATGCCTGTACGATTTCTCGTGAACAAGCAGGGGCAAATCGCCAATCCGTCGTAAACGAGATCAATAAAAAATCTGCCGTCGCCGGCGCCAGCGCTTTAGCCAAATCGCCGTTGGTCGTGCGCGCAGGATCAAAATAATCAAGCGCGCGAGTGATCAGCAAATACGTGTTGGCATCAAAATAGCGCGAAAATTTTTCGCCCTGATAGCGCAAATAAGACTCGACCTCAAATTCGACACCATAGCCATAATGAAACGCCCCGCCTGCAGCAGGTTCGCGTTGAGTTCGACCAAATTTTTCAGCCATGTCATCGTCTGACAAATAGGTGATGTGACCGACCATACGGGCCACCGACAGACCATGGCGAGGCACCGTCTTGTGTGCGTAATATTCACCCCCGTGAAACTCGGGGTCAGTAATAATCGCGCGCCGTGCGACTTCGTTGAACGCAATATTTTGTGCCGATAACCTGGGTGTCGACGCAACCACCACACAGTGCGCAACCCGCTCGGGCAACGTGATTGCCCAACTGAGTGCCTGCATGCCACCAAGCGAGCCCCCCATGACTGCAGCAAACCGCTGAATACCGAGTTTGTCGGCCACACGCGCCTGCGCGCGCACCCAGTCCTCAACGGTCAACACCGGAAACGCAGCTCCCCAAGGCTTGCCTGTCTCGGGTCGAATTGAGGCAGGACCGGTCGAACCAAAACACGAACCCAGATTATTGATGCCAATCACAAAAAATACATTGGTATCGACAGGTTTACCGGGGCCCACCAAATTATCCCACCAGCCAATATCTTCGAGGTTGTCGGCGGCGCGGCCCGCAACATGGTGCGAGGCGTTCAACGCGTGACACACCAATACCGCGTTGCTAGCCTCGGCATTGAGCGTACCGTACGTTTCAATTGCCAATTCATAAGCGTTAATCGTTTGCCCACTGCTCAAAGGCAAGGGCTCATGAAATTGCAAAAACTGGGTATGGACAACGCCCACTGAACCCACCTCAGCTTCGGTGGGCGTCTTTGCAGCATGCGCGTCTTGTGAAACGAACTGTTTGGTCATACGGACCTTCTTTAGCGGGATTTATGAGGCGCCCGCAAGCGGATCGAGCAAATCGGCGCCAACTCAGACAAATTTTAGCATTGCAAGGCGCTTATCGCGTACATACGCATACATTGCTAACAATTCGAATCAGTTCAGCGCCAATTTCTTACAATCAGCTACAAATTTTTATCGTTTTACAGGGGTTTTGCGAGTTTTCAGACCGTTGGGTTCAAGGCACACTGTGCACTTGAAATTAGCAGCTGCAGGAGCCAGACACCTCATGACCCAACCAAAGCTCTCAGAAAGAGAACTCGAATGCCTCGAATGGGTGTCATTTGGCAAAACTAGCTGGGAGACCGCCATCATTTTGGGCGTAAGCGAACGAACCATCAATTTTCACTTGTTAAACGCTTGCCGAAAACTCAATGTGTATGGTCGGCAAGCTGCGGTCGCGCTAGCGCTACGGCAAAATCTGTTGCATGGCTCACCTGCTCGACCTGCGGCTGCCGCTAAAGACCCATCCGCAGCTCTTGCCCCTATCGCAGAACCAACGAGCGCATAAACTCA
>JARXAG010000050.1 GCA_029866055.1 Burkholderiaceae bacterium | reverse complement strand
GCCAGCGCTTTCAAAGGTTCTGCGATGGGTGTGCGAATCAAATAATCAAACGCAGAGAGTGAGGCTTTAGCACCTTCGCCCATCGCGATAATGATTTGCTTGTAAGGCACGGTGGTGCAATCGCCTGCAGCAAACACACCGGGCATTGAAGTCTCGCCTTTGTGGTCAACAATCACTTCGCCATGCTTTGAAAGCTCGAGCGTGCCTTTGAGCCAATCGGTATTGGGTAGTAAGCCGATTTGCACAAAGATCCCTTCAAGCTCAAGCGTATGCAGTTCGTTGCTCACGCGGTCTTGGTAGCGCAGACTGTCGACTTTTGCACCATCGCCTAAGACCTCTTTGGTTAAAGCGCTTTTGATCACAGTGACATTTGGCAGGCTCGCGAGTTTAGTTTGCAACACCGCGTCAGCACGCAGTTTGCTGTCAAATTCAAGCAACGTGACATGGCTGACGATACCGGCTAAGTCAATCGCGGCTTCAACTCCCGAATTGCCCCCGCCAATGACGGCAACCCGTTTGCCTTTAAACAAGGGGCCATCGCAGTGAGGGCAGTAGGCCACCCCTTTGTTGCGATACTCTTGCTCGCCGGGTACGTTCATTTCTCTCCAGCGCGCACCGGTGCTCACAATGACCGCCTTGCTTGTTAGAACAGCTCCGTTTGCCAATTCAACTTCAAGACCATTTGCACCCTGACGCAAGGCCGTGGCACGTTGCAAATTCATGATGTCGACTTCGTAGGTTTTGACGTGCTGCTCGAGCGCTTGCACTAACTTAGGCCCTTCGGTTTCTTTAACCGAAATAAAGTTCTCAATGCCCATGGTGTCCATCACTTGTCCACCAAAGCGCTCAGCTAACACTCCGGTGCGGATGCCTTTGCGCGCAGCGTAAATCGCAGCAGCTGAACCGGCCGGCCCACCGCCAATCACCAACATATCAAACCCGTCTTTGGCGTTAAGTTTTGCCGCGTCTTTTTGCGGGCTGTTCGTGTCTAGCTTAGTGATGATTTCTTCGACACTCATGCGCCCTTGTCCAAAGGCTTCGTTGTTCAAGAGGACTGTCGGCACGGCCATGACTTGGTGTTGGTCGACCAAGCCCTGAAAGAGGGCGCCGTCAATCATCTCGTGCTCGACGTTTGGATTGAGTGCTGCCATGAGGTTTAACGCTTGCACAACATCTGGGCAGTTATGGCATGACAATGAAATAAACGTTTGAAAGCGCAGCTTGCCATCGAGCGCACGAATACGTTCAATCATCTCTTGCTCAACTTTAGGCGGATAGCCGCTGGCTTGCAAAATGGCCAACACAAAAGACGTCATCTCATGGCCCATTGGCAGACCCGAAAAGTGAATGCGGGCCTCTTCGCCGACTTTGCCAACCGTGAAGCTTGGAGTGTGTTTGGCATTGCCGGTGGTAGTGACAGTTAACTTGTCTGATTGTTCGGCAACCTCATTTAATAGTTCGAGCATTTCAGCTGAGGCTGGGTTGCTATCTAACGAGGCGGTCAAAACGATTGGGCTCACAATCTTTTCGAAATAAACTTTCAGTTGGGCTTTGAGGTTGTTATCTAACATGGTGAGTTCCTTGGTATGTGTTCGATGGGTCTATTGGGCAGGATCTTGTCCTCTCCAATAGACTCTCCGAAGAGAGTCTGCTGGGTTGCTGCTTTGTCTTAACTTAGATCTTGCCGACCAAGTCTAAAGATGGGGTCAAGGTTGCTGCGCCTTCTTTCCACTTGGCTGGGCACACTTCGCCTGGGTGAGCGGCGGTGTACTGAGCAGCTTTGAGCTTGCGCAAAGTTTCAGAGATATCGCGAGCGATTTCGTTCGAATGCACTTCAGCAGTCTTGATGACGCCCTCAGGATTAATGACGAAGGTGCCGCGCAAGGCCAGGCCTTCTTCTTCAATATGCACGCCAAAAGCGCGTGTCAGTGTGTGGGTTGGATCTCCAACCAAAGGAAACTTAGCTTTACCAACCGCTGGTGAAGTCTCGTGCCAGACTTTGTGCGAGAAGTGTGTATCGGTGGTCACGATATAGACTTCGGTTCCCATTTTTTGAAATTCGGCATAGTTGTCGGCAGCATCTTCAATCTCGGTAGGGCAATTGAAGGTAAAGGCTGCGGGCATAAAAATCATGACCGACCACTTGCCTTTGAGGCTTTCGTCCGACACGGTGATGAACTTGCCATGATGAAAGGCTTGGGTTTTGAACGGCTGAACTGGGGTATTGATGATCGACATATAAGGCCTTTTGGGTGAAAAATTGAACGACAGACGAAGTTTGAGCCTATTGGTGTAATCAATCAAATGAATTAAAATAATGATAATGATCTATTTAATAGATAACAGAGGGTGACTGAGAACAGCTCAGAGCAGCTGAGAACAGCAGAGAGCAACAGAGAGAGCAACCGAGAGAGCAATATATGGCCGCCATCCCCACCCTTAAACAGTTGCGTTATTTAATCGCCCTCAGTGAAACCTTAAGCTTTACGAAGGCTGCCGAACGGTGTTTCGTTGGGCAGTCGACCTTAAGCGCTGGGCTCAAAGAGCTAGAAGACACTCTAGGCACACAGCTAGTCGAGCGAGATAAGCACTCGGTGTCACTCACGCCCACCGGCCGCGGCGTGGTCGAGCGTGCGCAGCGCTTAATCGCGCAGGCCGACGATTTGGTCGATTTTGTTCAAGGGGCGGCTGGTTCGATGATGGGCGTGATTAAGTTGGGCGTGATTCCAACAATCGCGCCTTTTTTATTGCCCGCCTTGTTATCCAAAATGAGAGACGATTTTCCTCACCTAAAAATTGTTCTGCGTGAGGATTTGTCTGCCAATTTGATCGATAAGCTCAATCGACACCAATTAGACTTTGCCTTAATCGCCTTGCCCTACGAGACAGAGGGTTTTTTGATCAAAGAACTTTTTGATGATGAGTTGTGGTTGATTGGCAATCAGCACGATCCGGTACTGAAAAATAAAGAAATCCAGTTAACGAATCAGTTAGCAGATCGTGTGCTGTTGTTAGAAGAGGGTAATTGCCTGCGCGAGCACACGTTAACCGTCTGCACAAAAAGCGACTTGGCCAGTACCGATGGCATTGAAGCCACCAGTCTTCTCACCCTCGTGCAGATGGTTGAGTCTGGTTTAGGGATAGCGCTGTTGCCCGAGATGGCAGTCAAGTCTGGTCTGCTGATACAGACCAACTTGATTGCAAGGCCGTTAACTGCGCCGGCGCCTAAACGAAAGATCGCGTTAATTGCCAGGCCGTCAACTGCCAGAATAGAAGAATTTAATGCCCTTGTGAGGGTATTGAAAGAGTCGCGAGGCGGTTAGTTAAACGTGTCGGGTTTGGTCTGCAGCAACTGGTTTCAGTTAGTCAAACATGTCGGGTTGCGTTTGAAGTAACTGATTCCAGATGGTTTGAAAATGTAGCCAGCCAATATATTCGCTGCCAACGTGCTCACGGCTGTATAGCGCTTTGTCGTGTGGCACCAGCGTCGGCTTCAGGCCCGTTGCCTCAATCAACAATTGTTGTTGGCAACAGCGTTCAAGCGCAATAAACCAAAAGGCCGCCGCCTCGATGCTGTGGCGACTGGCCGTTAACAGCCCGTGATTTTTATGAATCGCGGCTTTGACGCCTTTGAACGACTCAGCGACGCCTAAGCCCGCTTTGGTCTCTACGGCGACCTGACCCGCTTCAGCGCCGATCACGACATGGTCTTCATAAAAGGCCGCAGCATCCTGGCTGATCGGGTCGAGTTTTTTACCGAGCGAGGCGAAGGCAGTACCGTAGACCGTATGGGCGTGGCACATGGCGATGATATCGGGGTGCATTTCGTGCACTGCACCATGCAACACAAAGCCCGCTTGATTGATCGCGTAGTCGCCTTCAACCACGGTGCCTTGATGATCAGCCAAAATCAGGTTTGAGATTTTGACCTGCGAAAAATGGACCGCCATCGGGTTGGTCCAGTACAAATGGGGGTGCTGTGGATCGCGCACGGTTAAGTGACCCGCAAAGCCGTAGTCAAAACCCTGCAGCGCGAAGGCCCGGCAGGCTGCAACGAGCCGCTCTTTGCGGTGGTGACGCTCTTGGGCGATCGACATGCCGGTGGGTTTTTCTGGAAATATCAGCCCCTTTTGTGTGGGTTGATAAATTGACTCGCGGTCGCCGAGGTCTAATGTTTGGTCATTGTTTGGCGTTTGCGCCATGGGATGTCTCGTATTGATAATTGAATCAAAATTCTACTCTAGCTTTAGTTGTACATTCTAGGTTGCCCCCACGTTCTTCAGATTGAGACTCAAATGAAAAAAATGTCGACGCTGTTGTGCTACATCGCTAGCTTGGTTTTCCTCACTGCGGCAAATTCCTTTGCCGCCTATCCAGACAAGCCCATTCGCTTGGTTGTGGGCTCTGCCCCGGGTGGCGCACCTGATGTGTTGATGCGCACCCTTGGCGCGCAGATGTCCAAACAAATGGGCGTACCGATTGTGATTGAAAATAAACCAGGTGCGTCGCACATGATCGCGACAATGGAAGCGGTGCGGTCTGCGCCCGATGGTTACACGCTGGCCTACGGTAATGTGGTGTCTTTAGCGACAAATATGTCTTTGCACAGCAAAATACCGTACAGCGTTGACAAGGATCTGACACTGATTGCAAACGCGTTACGCGTGGTGAACTTAATGGTCGTCAATAACGATTTACCGGTGACCTCTGTTCAAGAGTTGATCGCGTACGCCAAAAAGAATCCGGGTAAAGTGGTTTTTGGTTCGGACGGCAACGGTACAACCTCGCACCTAGGGATGGAGTACTTTCGCAGCCTGGCTGGGATCGACCTGTTGCATGTGCCTTATAAATCTGCTCCGGCGATGTTGACGGATTTGATGGGCGGCTCAGTGCAGGTTGCGTTAAGTAATTCGCCTGTGGCCGGGCCGCACGTACAGTCTGGGCGCATGCGTGGTATCGGCATTACAGATAACAAACGTTCGCCAACATTTCCGACGATTGCCACGGTGGCAGAGCAAGGCCTTGCTGGTTATGAGGTGGTTGCCTGGGGCGGCTTAGTCGGCCCGGCGAATTTGCCGCCAGAGATCGTCAAGCGCTTAAATGCTGAGGTCCTGCAAGCCTTAAAAAATCCAGAACTGATCGAAAAATTTAAATCCTTTGGTGCAGAAACCTCTTCTAGTACGCCCGAAGAGTTTTCAGAGCTTTCAAAACGCGAAACAGCAAAGTGGGCTGAGGTGATTAAGCGCTCTGGCGCGAAAATTGATTAAATCTTAGCTAAGTTTTAGAAAGTGTGACGCGCGACACTATCATGACGTTTTACGAAGAGGCCACGGGTCAAGAATGCGAAAAATTTATTTTGTCGCAGTGCGAGAATTGACGCCTGATGCTCATGTATGGCTGACAAAGGTGTAACGTCGATGAAACGTTTCTCTCGCCGCATGGCGGCTGTCGACAGTCCAGTGATGCCGGCGATTGCCGCCTTGGTGCGTGATAATCCAGGTACGATTTCTTTAGGGCAGGGAGTGGTGAATTACGGCCCACCTGCTGAGGCTGTTGCAGCCTTACCGGGTTTGATGAGTCTCGTCGGGCTGAATAAATACCAGGCGATTATTGGGTATCCTGCATTGATCGATGCCTTTACACAAAAATTAGCCGATGAAAATAATAT
>JARXAG010000033.1 GCA_029866055.1 Burkholderiaceae bacterium | reverse complement strand
AGATTTCAGTTAAACAAGATTGCATAAGCCAAGACCTAAGGAACGCAGAATGAAAGCAGCATGGTACGAAAAAAATGGTGAAGCCCGCGAAGTGCTCGTGCTTGGTGAGATGCCAACGCCTGAAGTCGGTGCAGGCGAGGTACGCGTCAAAATCAGCGTGTCGGGCGTGAACCCCTCTGATGTGAAATCGCGTCGTGGTCGCCCGTTGAGTGCACCGCGTATCATTCCGCACAGCGATGCGGGTGGAGTGATCGACGCAGTCGGTGCTGGCGTTTCGGCAAGCCGGATCGGACAACGTGTCTGGACGTGGAACGGTCAGTTTGGGCGCCCCTTTGGTACCTGCGCGCAATACATCGTGTTACCAGAGGCGCAGGCTGTTGCCTTGCCCGACAACACCAGTTTTGATGCTGCCGCTTGTATGGGGATCCCGGGTTTGACAGCTTTTGAGGCCGTACGTCGTTGCGGTGATCTCACCGGTAAAACAGTCTTGGTGATTGCCGCGGCAGCGGCTGTTGGGCATTACGCCGCACAAATGGCGGTGCTGAAGGGTGCGCGCGTGATTGGTACTGTCAGTTCTGAGATCAAGGCCGCGCATGCGCGTGCAGTGGGCGTGGCTGAAACGATCAATTACAAAACAGAGAATGTCGCCGAACGTGTGAAGGCACTGACAGGCGGGCGCGGAGTTGATGCCATTATTGATATGGATTTTTCCACTACCGCAGATCTGGTGCGTCAGGGTGCGCTCGCACCGCACGGAACTGTAGCTTGCTATGGCTCGAACGAAGTCACTGATCCGCTCATCCCTTTCCGTGTGTGTTTGTTTAACACCTTGAGTTTTCAATTCTTCTTGGTGTACGACCTCACGCCAAGTGAGCGCACGTTCGCCTTAAAAGAGCTCAACGCTTTGCTGGCATCTGGCAAGTTGGTGCATGCCATTGGCGCGCGCTATCCCTTGTCAGAGATTGTCGCCGCGCACGAGGCCGTCGAGCAGGGCAAAGTGATGGGCAACGCGGTGATTGATATCTCTATTGCTTAGTTGAGATCCCAGCCTTTTTGATGACGTCACCCCAGCGCGCATAGTCTTTGAGGTAAAACGCCTCAAAATCTTTCGGGGTGCCGGGCATCACAATGGCGCCGCCATCTTCAAGTTTTTTCTGCAACTCAGGCACAGCCAAGGTTTTGTTCATGGCCGCATTGACTTTGTCGATGATCGCTTGAGGGGTGCCCGCAGGCGTCATCAAGCCGTACCAGACCGAGGCCACCATGCTGGGGTAGCCAAGCTCGGTGAAGGTTGGTAACTCAGGCAATTGGCTGTTACGTTTCACGCTGACCGCGGCGATTGGTCGAAGCTTGCCGCTTTTAATATGGGGCAATAAGGAGGGGATGCCGTCAAACATCAGGTCGACTTGGCCGCTTGCAACATCGACCACCGCGGGTGCCGAGCCTTTGTAGGGAACATGCACCATGTTGACCTTAGTCTCTGTTTTAAACAGTTCGCCTGACAGGTGAGGGGCACTACCTGTGCCAGCAGAGGCAAAACTTAGTTGCTTGCCCTGTGCCAACGCGATGAGCTCTTTGACGGACTGAACCGGCAATTGTGCGTTAACGGCCAAAATGATCGGAAACTCAGCGATGGCGGCAACGGAGACGAGGTCTTTGAAGGGCGCGTAAGGTAGATTTTCGTAAAAATAGGGGCCAATGCCGTGCGTAGAGATGCCCGCCTGTAGCAGCGTGTAGCCATCGGGTGCCGCACGCGCGACCAGCGCACTGGCGATGGTGCCGTTTGCCCCAGCTTTGTTTTCAACCAGAACCGAGGTGCCTAATTCTTTACCAAAACGCTCAGACAGGGTACGTGCAACAAAATCAGCGGCTCCGCCTGGCGGTACGGTGACGATGAGGCGAACAGGCTTATCGGGGTAGTTGGCAGCAGATGTCGCCGGTTGTGCCAGGCTGACAGCGCTGAGCATGACAGACACAAGACCGAATAAACCTTTGAACCAGTATTTTGAGCGCAGCATTGAGAACCTTGTTAGTAAAGTTAAAGCATTAGCATGATTATGCATCAACTGCGCACGCAATATCTATGCCAAGGGCAGCAACCGCGCTGCCCTTGGCGGTTCAAGACCAAGATCAAGACCAAGATCAAGATCAAGACCAAGATCAAGACCAAGATCAAGATCAAGACGGGGATCAAGACAGGGTTCAAGACCGAATTCAAGGCAAAGCCCTTCGCTGGTCTGCTCTAAAATGAGAAAAAAGTACACCAACTAGGGCTTACCGTGAATATCAAACTTGCTGAAAACTTTCGCGCCGTGTTTTACGCGCCTTTTTACGCTACGCACGCTTTGGGGCTGTTTGCTGAGCAAGGCGTCACAATCACCTTGCTCGATTCGGCTTCGCCCGGGGCTGGGATTGCTGAGCTGGCAAAAGGCAATATTGATGTGATGTGGGGCGGGCCGCTTCGCGTGATTAAAGAACGCGATCAGTTTGAGCGCACAGAGGGCTCGCTGGTGGCCTTTTGTGAAGTTGCCGCCAAAGATCCGTTTTTTTTGCTGCGCCGCAGGCCGTCGCCACGCACTTCAACCCGATCATCAGATCGCGTAAACGAGCTTAGTCATTCAGGCAAAGAGCCAGCAGCAGACTTAGCGGTCAATCAGAACCAGCAAAGTCAGCCATTCACGCTCAAAGACTTAGTAGGTCTGCGTTTCGCTTCGGTGTCTGAGGTGCCGACACCATGGTTGTGTCTGCAACAAGATTTGCGCGACGCTGGCGTCGACCCCACTAAGCTCGATCGTGTCGCAGACCGCAGCATGCAAGAGAATCTTGACGCACTGATACGTGGCGAGCTTGATGTGATTCAGGTCTTTGAGCCCTATGTCTCGCTCGCCCTGACGCACGCAGACCTTGAGGTCGTGCATGCAGCGAGTCAGCGTGGCTACACTGCTTACACCACCTTTATTTCAACCTTCGAAGGCATGCAGCGTAATCAGGCTGGGTTCGAAGCCATGATTTTGGCTATTGAGCAGTTTAGGCCCTGGTTAGCTGGGCAGGGCCCTGACGAATTAGCACGCGTCGTGAAGCCGTTTTATCCTCACTTGGATGTTGAGGTCTTAACGCAATGCCTCAGGCGCTATCACGCAGCCGAACTCTGGACCTGCCGGCGCGCCATCTCACGACAGGGCTTTGCCCGTCTGGCCGCCAGCATGCTCGACTCGGGCTATATCAAGCGGGTGGCGCGCTACGAAGATTGTGTGGCGGCAAGTGCCCATGAAGTCAATGAGCAATGACAGTATCAAGTGTCGTCAGTGGCGCAAAGCTCTCTGCAGTGGCCATTGGCCAAGCGATCTGAAAGATTGGGCGTTGCAGATCTCCGGCCAGCAACGAACCAGGTGTAATACTCGGGTACTGGCTAGAAAGAAGGCTGACGTGATTGTCCACGATCCGGCAAGCAATATGCGTCGTGGTGAGATCTTTTGGGTGTTGCAGGCCTGCGGCTTGCAATAACTCGGCCAAGGCGTGAAGGGTGTTTTGGTGATAATGGGCCACGCGTAGCGCTTTATCAACAGGTACCAAGGCCCGCTGGCGCTCGGGGTCTTGGGTCGCGACACCGGTCGGGCAGCGCCCAGTATGGCACTGTTGCGCTTGAATGCAGCCAACGGCGAACATGAAGGCCCGTGCACTGTTGCACCAATCAGCACCTAAGGCAAAGGTACGTGCGATATCAAAGGCTGACACGATTTTTCCAGAGGCGCCAATCTTGATGCGATCACGCAAATTTAAGCCGACCAGGGTGTTGTGCACCAGACGAATCGCCTCGCGCAGCGGCGTGCCGACGTGATCCACAAATTCGATGGGAGCAGCGCCCGTGCCACCCTCCGAGCCATCGACCACAATAAAGTCTGGCGTAATCCCCGTCTTGACCATCGCTTTTGCAATCGCAAACCATTCCCAAGCATGGCCAATACACAATTTGAAGCCTACGGGTTTGCCGCCTGATAAGGTGCGCAGGCGTTGTACGAAATGTAAGAGGCCGATCGGGTTGTCAAATTCAGAGTGAGCCGAGGGCGAGTTGCAGTCTTCTCCAATTTTTACGCCCCGGGCCGCCGCGATTTCAGCGGTGACCTTGCTGCCGGGCAAAATCCCGCCATGCCCGGGTTTTGCACCCTGAGACAGCTTGATCTCAATCATTCGAACTTGAGGCAACAGCGCGTTGGCAATAAAGTGCGACTCTGAGAAGCGGCCTTGCTCATCACGACAACCAAAATAACCAGAGCCGATATTCCAGATCAGATCGCCGCCGGGTTTGCGGTGGTAGCTGCTGATGCCGCCTTCGCCCGTGTCATGCGCGAAGCGTCCAAGCTTTGCGCCTTCGTTCAAGGCCAGTATGGCGTTTGCGCTTAAGGCGCCAAAGCTCATTGCCGAAATGTTGAGGATTGACAATGAGACCGGTTGGGTACAGGAGGGCCCACCCACAATCACGCGAAAGTCTGGGTCAGCAATGATTGAAGGGGCAAGCGAGTGGTTAATCCATTCATAATGCGTGTCGTAGACATTCAGCTGTGTCCCGAAGGGGCGTTTATCGATCTCTTGCTTGGCCCGCTGATAGACTAACGAGCGACTCGCCCTTGAGAAGGGCGCTTCATCGGTGTCATTTTCAAAAAAATACTGACGAATGGCTGGGCGCAAATCCTCAAAGAGATAACGCAGGTGCCCAATGATCGGATAATTACGCAATATTGCGTGATGCGTTTGCGTCAAGTCGTGGATGCCGAGTGCGCAGAAGCCCCAAGCGACGACGGCGACGAGCCACCAAAGGATGGTGCCTTCATTTTGCAGCGCAAAATAAGGTCCAAGCCCTGCAAGGGCGAGTGCCAACCACAAGGCGAGATATCGAAATAAAAATAATGCCATCGTGGGCTCCGGTCGTATAATTTTCTGTCTAGGAGAAAGTATGGCGCATCCCGATCATAGAGCTGAAATTGTTACCGATCAAAGTGCACAACCGAAAAAATCCGAGATGCGAGCCGAACTACAGCCAAATCCTTGGCGCCTAGAAATAGGAGATTGGTCAGCTTTGCAGGCAAGGGCCGCGCCGATTCGACTCGAAGTCTTTGTGCACGAGCAGCAAGTTCCCCTAGAAGAAGAGATTGATGCGTTGGATGCCGAATGCATACATGCTGTGGCGTTTGATGCTCAAGGTTGTGCGTTGGCGACTGGTCGTCTGTTGCCCGATGGCCACATTGGCCGGATGGCTGTGCTCAAAGCGGTGCGTGGGCAGGGCTTAGGGAGTGCAGTCCTTCAAGCCCTGCTGCAGCAAGCCCGACAAAAAGGTTTTGTCGAAGCGGTGTTGTCTGCACAGACACACGCCCAAGCGTTTTATGCACGCCATGGCTTTGTACCTGAGGGCGCTGAGTACCTTGATGCAAATATCCCGCATGTGTTGATGCGTAAAGCGTTATGAGGCGACACCGCCTAGTGACGCAATGACTTTAAAACAAAAAAACCTCAAACGTTCAAAGTGAATTTTGAGGCATTGTCATAAAAGCCAGGTACTTTATGCTTTACACTTAGATGGTGCCCAGGAGAGGACTCGAACCTCCACACCTTTCGGCACACGGACCTGAACCGTGCGCGTCTACCAATTCCGCCACCTGGGCCTAACTTGTACTCGATAAGCCACGCATTATAAGCGAGATTTTAGCTTTGGCAAAACGCCTCCCACCCAATATCAAGGACACTCGCACTGCGACTGTCTCCACCGAAAATATCCCTGATTTTGATCCCGATGTACCGAGTCGCGAACAAATTCTAGAAGTCTTGCGTGTCGCGCCTGCGCCGCTATCGCCAGAGGATTTGGCCGCCCGCATGGGGCTGACGCGCGAAGAAACCTTAACGGGTTTTGATCGCAGGATCGCAGCCATGGAGCGGGACGGTCAATTGCTGCCCAATCGCAAGGGTTTGCTGTTGCTGGCGAACAAGCTAGATTTTGTCGCTGGCCGTGTGCAAGGACATCGCGACGGGTTTGGCTTTTTAGTGGCCGACGCTGGCGGCCAAGACATCTTTTTGTCGCCGCGCGAAATGCAAAAAGTCTTGCACGGCGACCGCGTGCTGGTCAAGCCAACTGGTGAATATCGCGGCAAACCTGAGGGCACGATTGTTGAGGTGCTTGAGCGTCGTACCAATCGCTTGGTTGGGCGCTTTTTGAATGAACGTGGCATGACGATCGTTGTGCCCGAAGATCAGCGTATCAAACATGACGTCTTGATCCCGCCTGGCGATACAGGCGGTGCGCAACATGGGCAGGTGGTGTCTGTCGACATCATTGAGCAACCTTCGCGTCATAAGCAGCCCTTGGGGCGCGTTGCTGAGATTTTGGGCGAAATTGACGACCCAGGCATGGAGATCGAAATTGCGGTGCGCAAGTTCGACGTGCCGGTCGACTTTTCAGAGGCCGCTGAACGGCAGGCTGAAAAACTACCCGACGCGGTACGCGCTACCGATTTGAAAGATCGTGTGGATTTGCGCGATGTGCCTTTTATTACGATCGATGGCGAAGACGCGCGCGACTTTGACGACGCGGTGTATTGCGAGCAAGTGGATATGGGCGAGGCGCGCAAGCGCCCGGCCTGGCGCTTGCTAGTCGCGATTGCTGATGTCAGCCATTATGTGACACCTGAAGATGCGCTCGATGAAGCGGCACGTGAGCGCGGTACGAGTGTGTATTTTCCACGTCGGGTGATACCGATGTTGCCCGAAAAACTCTCAAACGGGCTGTGTTCGCTCAAGCCCTCGGTTGATCGGTTGGTGCTGGTGTGCGATATGGTGATTCCGCTGTCGGGTGCCAAAGCTGGCACGGTGTTGGCCTATCAGTTTTATAACGCGGTGATTCATTCACATGCGCGTACGACCTACAACCAAGTGTGGGAGTCACTGCAGCAGCCTCAAGGTCCGGTGGCACGCAGTTTTGCCAAGGTCATGCCCCAGATTAACGGGTTGTACGAGCTGTTTCAGTTGTTGTCGCAGGGTCGTAAAGAACGTGGCGCCATTGACTTTGACACGGTTGAAACCAAAATTGTTTGCAATGAGTTGGGCCGTATAGAAAAGATTATTGGTGTCTTACGCAACGACGCGCACCGCTTAATTGAAGAGTGCATGCTAGCGGCCAATACGTGTGCGGCAGACTTTATGTTGCGCAGCAAACATATCGGTTTGTACCGTGTGCACGAAGGACCAACGCCTGAAAAATTGCAATCTTTGCGTGAGTTTTTGAAAACGCTTGGGCTGAGCCTAGGTGGCGGTGCCGACCCGACCGCTAAAGATTACGGCGCTTTGCTCGATAAGGCCCGTGCGCGACCCGACTATGGGTTGCTGCAAACGATGTGCTTACGTTCGATGCAGCAGGCGATTTACGGACCTGATAATGCGGGTCACTTTGGTCTGTCGTATCCGGCCTATACGCACTTTACGTCACCGATTCGCCGTTATCCCGATTTGATGACCCACCGCGTTATCAAGGCCTTGCTCAAAAGCCAGCGCTATCAACCGGTGCTGTCTGGTTTCGCTTCGGCACCTGGTGCGACACTACGCGAATACGAGCATGATCTATGGGAAAAAATCGGCTTGTTGTTGTCGGGCACAGAACGGCGTGCCGATGATGCGTCACGCGATGTCGAGGCCTGGCTCAAGTGCTGGTTTGTCAAAGAACGTGTTGGCGAAGTGTTCAGCGGGCGTGTCACCGGTGTAGCAAGTTTTGGGATTTTCGTCACGCTTGATACGTTGCACGTTGAAGGCTTGGTGCATGTTTCAGAGCTTGGCACAGAGTATTTTCAATTTAACGACGCGATGCACGAGCTGCGTGGCGAACGCACCGGTCTGCGCTACCGTTTAACGGATGCGGTACAGGTGCAGGTGGCGCGCGTTGATCTCGAGGCGCGGCGAATTGAGTTTAGGCTGGTGACAGGCACCACGTTTGATGCTTTGCGCAAGGCCGCTACTCGGGTCGAAGACCCAGCCGCTAGGCGGACTAAAAAAGCGGCCGCACCTAAACCGCCCGAACTCAAAGGGCAAATTGCCAAAGTGCGTCGCGCACAGGCCCAAAAAGCTGCCAAGCAAGACACTGCGCGTACGCCCAAAAAGGCGGTGCGTGCGGGTAAAAGCGCTGGTTTAAAAAAATCTGCTCGTAAAGGGCGCTAGGAATACGTATGGCTGCAACTCAAATGCTGGCGGGCTTTCACGCTGTGATCGCTCGTTTGCGGCAGGCCCCCGAGTCGATTCGCGAAGTCTATGTCGAAGCACAACGGCGCGATAAGCGCATGCAGGCCTTGATTGCCAGCGTCACGCAGGCCGGGCGGCCCGTGCACCCCGTGACGGCCGATCGCTTAGACGGCTTGACTGGTGGCTCTAGGCACCAAGGTGTCGTGGCAGTTGCCGATGCGCGAAAACTCGCCGATGATCTCGATGAGGTACTCGATGGTGTGCAGGGGCCTGCGCTGTTATTAATTCTGGATGGCGTGACCGACCCCCATAATTTAGGTGCGTGCTTGCGTACCGCCGATGCTGCGGGCGTACATGCAGTTGTTGCACCGCGCGATCGCGCCGTGGGTTTAAACACGACGGTGCAGCGTGTGGCGTGTGGTGCTGCCGAGTCAGTGCCCTATTTGATGGTCACGAATTTGGCACGCACCATGCGCGAACTGAAAGATCGCGACTTGTGGCTTGTGGGCACCGACGACACTGCGACACAAAGCATTCATCAAACCGACGGCAAGCGTTCGATGGCCTGGGTGATGGGCGCTGAGGGCGAAGGCATGCGTCGACTCACCCGCGAAACCTGCGACGAACTCGTCACCATCCCGATGTTAGGCAGTGTTGAAAGCCTGAATGTCAGTGTGGCAACGGCAGTGTGCCTGTACGAGACTGTGCGTCAGCGACAAGGCTAAACTACGCTCTGAGAGCGAGGCTTGTCTCAGTGTGCCAAGCTTATTTCCTAGGCAAGACCCATTGCGTTAAGCTTATGTCCTCGCGTGGCGCTAGTGTGCCAAGCTTGTTTGGCGAGCGAGCGAAGATTATTTTTTTAAAGTGAATGTTTCATGACTGAGTCAAAAAAATCAGCCCAACCAGGCTTTACGACAACCATTTTGCATGGCGATCGCAAGCTGTCGGTCGAGCATGGTGCGGTGCACAAGCCTATCCATACCTCAACGCAATACGCCTATTCTGACGCGCGTGAACTGGCTGCGGTATTTCAGGGCAAACCGGGCTACACCTACGCGCGTCAAGGCACGCCTACAAGCGATGCTCTCGAAAAGAAAATCAACAAAATGGAAGACGGTGTCGCAAGCTTGTCTTTTGCCACGGGGATGGCCGCGTTAACGGCGTTGTTTACGACACTGCTGCGCGCGGGCGATCATCTGCTTTCAAGCCAGTTTATCTTTGGCAACACCAACAGCTTGTTTGGTACGCTCGAGATGTTGGGGATTGAGATCACGCTTGTCGATCCAACCGATGCGCAGGCCGTTGCCGCCGCGATTCGCCCAAACACAAAAATGCTATTTACCGAGACCATCGCTAACCCCGGTACGCAGGTCGCTGATCTGGTTGGCTTAGGTCAGTTGTGCCAAAAGCATCAATTAGTGTATGTCGTCGACAACACCGTGACCTCACCCTGGTTGTTTCGACCTAAGGCGGTTGGTGCATCAATTGTGATGAACGCACTATCCAAGCATATTGGTGGGCATGCCAATGCGCTGGGCGGTTCATTGACCGACACCGGTCTGTTTGACTGGACCGCATACAGCAATATTCTTGATATTTATAAAAAAGGTCCGGCAACGGGCTGGGCGATCACGCAAATCAAAAAGAAAGGTTTGCGCGACATGGGCGGCACCTTGTCGGCCGATGCGGCGCATCGAATTGCCGTTGGCGCCGAGACCCTAGCGTTACGGCTCGATAAAATTTGCAGTAACGCGATGGCGCTCGCTACGTTTTTATCCAAGCACCCAGGAGTCCAGCGCGTTGCTTACCCGGGGCTGACAAATCATCCTCAGCATGCGCGCGCCGCACAATTATTTGGTGGCAAGTTCAGTATGCTGATTGCGGTTGAGTTGGTGGCGGGTATCGACTGCCTTGAGTTTTTAAATCATCTTCAAGTAGCAATTTTGGCGACGCATGTGGGTGACACGCGCACACTCGCGTTACCTGCTGCGCAGACGATTTACTATGAGATGGGCCCTGACTTGCGTGCCAAGATGGGCATTGCGGATGGCTTGATTCGCTTATCGGTGGGCATTGAAGATCAAGACGATTTGATCGCTGATTTTGCACAAGCGTTTGCGGCTTGCCGTGCCGCGTAACGAGTGATGGTCTAAAAGTATTTTTGCTGACACCTTGCTGAACGACTCGACAGTATGTTTGGTGTTTGAGACGCGCAGGCTCAGAGAGACTGCAAAAAAATATTTAATCGCGCTAGGGTAAATCCTGATCGCGCAATACTCCTTTGGGTGTATTGTTGAAAAAAATCGTAATGAAAATGCGGTTCTCAAGGCGGTTTCTATTGACAGCCCTTGCTCTCAGTGGCTTAATGCTTGGATACGTTTAGGGGAGTTACACAAGTCAACGTTTTTTTGATCGTGTATGCACAGGCAAGTGTTTTTATTTTTTCGCACTTAGTTGAAAGCCATGTAAATTAACGAAAGGCTTTGCATTTTTTAAGCAGATGATTCTGCTACCACCAAGGAAATAAACAATATGAACAAAACTGAATTGATTGATCATATCGCAACGAAAGCTGATATTTCTAAAGCAGCTGCAGGCCGTTCGCTTGACGCGATGATCGCCGCAATCAAGGCAACACTTAAAAAAGGAAACTCAGTAACTCTGGTTGGTTTTGGTACCTTTGCAGTGTCACAACGCGCAGCCCGTACCGGACGCAATCCACGTACTGGTGAAGCAATCAAAATCAAAAAAGCAAAAGTGCCAAAGTTTCGTCCAGGCAAGGCACTGAAAGACGCACTGAACTAACGCGCTTCAATTTGCTAAAAAAATGCGTTTCGCTATAATGCGCTACGCATTTTTTTATGCACCAGCAGTAGCCCTATGTTCACAGTATCGTTTTGTGCAGTTCCAAAACGCTCAGTTATATCTTAGGGTGCTTAGCTCAGTTGGTAGAGCGGCGCCCTTACAAGGCGTAGGTCACAGGTTCGACCCCTGTAGCACCCACCAGTACCCCCTAAGATGTACACTTGCTCTATGAGAGTGCTCGTCATTGAAGACGACGCGACGCTTGGGCGCGCGTTGCAAGAATTTTTAACAGATCAAGGCTATGCAACCGACTGGTTGGCAGATGGCAAGCGGGCGCTAGCCGCCTTAGCAAACCACTCTTACGACTTGTTGGTGCTCGACCTAAACTTGCCCCTGATTGATGGCTTGCAAGTGCTGATCTCGTTGCGCGGCGAGGGCAGCGAAATCCCCGTTTTAGTGTTAACCGCCCGTGATGGCCTTGCAGATCGAGTCGCTGGACTTGATGCGGGGGCCGACGATTATTTGACCAAGCCCTTTGAGCTCGCCGAATTGGCAGCGCGCGTGCGTGCCTTGGCTAGGCGCCATTTAGGTGTGGCGCGGTCGCTGATTGAATTTGGTAATTTGTCCTTTGATACGGCCCATCGTGAGTGCAGGGTTGCAGGTCAACGACTCGCCCTTTCTGTACGCGAACTCTCGGTGCTTGAAATGCTGATGGTGCGCGCTGGCAAGGTCGTGACCAAACAGCAAATCGTGCAAGGCCTCTCAGCACTTGATTCCGACTTCAGCGAAAATGCCGTCGAGGTTTACATTTATCGACTGCGTAAACGTCTTGAAGGTAAAGGCGCTGCGATCCAAACTGTGCGCGGCTTCGGCTATCTTCTTGAAGTCGACCCAGCTTAGTGCCTGATGACTGTCGATTCACGGCCGGTAATGTTTAAACGATTCATCCTGGCGATTAGCATTCGGCACACAATAGACTCTCAGTCATGCCAAAACTTGCCTTCTTAGCCTCGGGCACACTAGCGCGCAGCTTGACGCTACGCTTGTTGCCGCCCATCGTGCTGTTGGTCGGCCTTGACCTCGTGGCGACCTGGATCATCACACATAAAATCGAGATGTCCGACTGGCAACTCGAAGATATTTTCTGGTTGATGGTCTTGGGGCAGCTTGTGTTGATTGCCCTGTGTATTTGGGTGGTGGTGCGAGGTGTTCGTTCGGGGATGCGCGCAGTCAATCAACTCTCTCTCGACATTGCGCTGCGCTCGGTTGATGACTTAGGTCAATTAAAGGCTGAGGGGCTGCCACGTGAGCTTGAAGTGCTGGTGCGCCACACCAATGATTTGTTGGCACGCCTAAACGATACGCTGGCAGCACAACGCCGTTTTGTTGGTCATGCAGCCCATCAGCTCAGAACGCCTTTGGCGGGTTTAAAGCTTGAGTCTGAGTTAATGCTTGCTAAACCCTTATCTCCCGACCTTCGCGAACGTGCAGAGCGCATTAAACAAGTCAGCGATCGCATGATTCGTCTGGGGCGACAACTGTTAGTGCTCGCTCGTGTTGATCCTGAAGCACGTCCGGAAGATCATTTTTTGAGAATGGATCTTTGTGAATGGGTCCGCACGAGTGGTGCTGAGTGGTTGTCGCGCGCGAACGAGGCCGGCATTACCTTGCAACTCGAGGCGCCCGAGCATTCGGTTTGGGTTGAGGGTGATCCGATTTTGCTCGACGAGCTTCTGGGTAATCTGATTGACAATGCGTTGCGCTATGCCACCGGTGCGCACTACATCCGGTTAGTCGTCACGTCGACGCCGCCCACGCTGGCGGTTGAAGACGATGGCCCCGGTATCAGTACCCAAGAGCAGGGGCGCGTGTTTGAAGCGTTTTATCGCTCGCCTGACGCACCCCAAGGTGGCTCGGGTTTAGGGCTCGCCATCGTGCGAGAAATTGCCCGTGCCCATGGTGCGTGGTGGAACTTAGTGAGTCGCCCTCAATTTGCGGGAGCGCGCTTGACGGTGGTGTTTCCGGGCACCCGCAGGGGTGCCCAGTTAACGCGTCTGGATCGCTTTAATCAACTGCGTTGAGCTTGGCCCCCGTATGAGCTGCTCGATTTGCTGCCAGACGCATGACATCGCTGGATCTTAAGGCGATGTCATGCAACTCTGAGTCGCTTTAGAGCTTACGGCCAGCGCGTGATTCGATGCGCATGCGTAAGGCGTTGAGCTTGATAAAGCCCGCTGCGTCAGCCTGGTTGTAGGCGCCGCCGTCATCATCAAAGGTCGCGATGGTTTGATCAAACAGAGTATCTTTTGAGTCGCGTGACACGGTGTAGACGTTACCCTTGTATAGCTTCAGACGCACCCAACCGTTGACTTCTTTTTGTGTGCTGTCGATCAAGGCTTGGATGGCACGACGTTCTGGTGACCACCAATAGCCGTTATAGATCAGGCTGGCATAGCGTGGCATGAGGTCGTCTTTTAAGTGTGCGACTTCACGGTCGAGCGTGATGGATTCGATTGCGCGATGGGCTTTGAGCAAAATCGTACCGCCGGGGGTCTCGTAGCAGCCGCGTGATTTCATACCCACGTAGCGGTTCTCGACCAGGTCCAGACGGCCGATGCCGTGCTTGCCACCCAGTTCATTCAGTTTTGTCAGCACCTGAGCTGGTGAGAGGCGCACGCCATTGAGCGCCACTACATCACCGTGTTCAAACTCAAGGTCAAGATATTCGGCTTTGTCAGGGGCGGCCTCGGGCGAGACTGTCCAGCGCCACATGGATTCTTCGGCTTCTGCCTTTGGGTCTTCAAGGTGACGACCTTCAAAGCTAATGTGCAGCAGGTTGGCGTCCATTGAATAGGGCGCACCGCCTTGCTTATGCTTCATGTCGATGGCAATGCCAGCATCTTCTGCGTATTGCAAAAGTTTTTCGCGCGAAACTAAATCCCATTCGCGCCAGGGGGCAATGACCTTAATGCCAGGTTCAAGGGCGTAATAGCCGAGCTCAAAGCGCACTTGATCATTGCCTTTGCCGGTTGCGCCGTGAGAGACGGCATCAGCGCCGACTTGACGGGCAATTTCGATTTGGCGCTTGGCGATTAACGGACGAGCAATCGACGTACCTAACAGGTATTCGCCCTCGTAGACGGTGTTGCAACGAAACATTGGAAACACAAAATCGCGTACGAATTCTTCGCGCAAATCATCAATAAAGATTTGTTCTGGCTTGATACCGAACTTGATGGCTTTGGCGCGTGCTGGTTCGAGCTCTTCACCTTGACCGATATCAGCGGTGAAAGTGACGACTTCGCACTGGTAGGTGTCTTGCAGCCATTTAAGAATGACAGAGGTGTCTAAGCCGCCTGAATAGGCCAAGACTACTTTTTTGATATCGCTCATAAGATGCTCTAAATTGGCTGAATGATTAACAGAAGAATATATTTTAACGGAAGGCCGCTAGCCTGAGCCCAGACGCAAGCGCAAAGGCCGATTTCATCGCCGGGACGAGAGCGCGAGACCATATTGCTTGGCCTATTGTCAGCGTCAGGCGATGTGACTTAGTTCAAGCGCCCGAGTAACAAGAACTCCATCAGCGCTTTTTGTACGTGCAGGCGATTTTCGGCTTCGTCCCAGACCACGCTTTGCGGCCCATCGATGACCTCAGCGGTCACCTCTTCACCGCGGTGTGCAGGCAGGCAATGCATGAAGAGAGCCGTTGGAGTTGCCTGCGCCATCATGTCTTGGTCGACGCACCAGTCTGCAAAGGCCTTGCGGCGTTCTTCGTTTTCGGCCTCGTAGCCCATACTGGTCCAGACATCGGTCGTGACGAGATGGGCGCCTTTGCAGGCTTCGTTGGGATCGGCAAACTCTTTCACCACGCCGGCCTTGACTGAAGTCAAGCGGGTCGGATCCAGTAGGTAGCCGGTAGGTGCAGAGACGTGAAGCGTGAACCCCAACAGTTCGGCAGCCTGAATCCAGGTGTAGGCCATGTTATTGGCGTCACCGACCCACGCGACGATTTTGCCGTTCAGGCTGCCGCGCGCTTGAATATAGGTGAACACATCGGCCAAAATCTGGCACGGATGAAACTCGTTGGTTAAACCATTGATGACCGGTACGCGCGAGTGCGCGGCAAAGGTTTCGAGACGCGTTTGCTCGAAGGTTCGGATCATCACAAGGTCAACCATGCGTGACACGACGCGAGCAGTGTCTTCAATCGGTTCAGAGCGACCTAGCTGCGAATCGGTGGTGGTGAGATGAATGACTGAACCACCCATCTGATACATACCCGCTTCAAAAGAGACTCGAGTCCGCGTACTGGCTTTTTCAAAGACCATTGCCAACGTCCGATCGTGCAGCGGGCGATGGGGTTCGTAACGCTTGAATTTGTCTTTGATGAGTTTGGCACGATCGAGCACATAGAGCAGTTCGTCGGTGCTGAGATCTTGCAACTGCAGAAAATGCCGAAGCGGGCCGGCGGTAGGTACGGCGTTTGACATGAGGGACTCGATAAAGTTGTCAGGCCTGGGCCGCACGACCTCGCGCTATGTTTGAGCGTGAGGTCGTGTCAGTGCAGGTTAGGCGGTTTCGGCGTTGAACGCCTTGATCAGCGGTATCAAAATCTTGACGATTTCGTCGGCCTCAGCTGCTGTCAGGATGAGTGGAGGTAACAGACGCACCACGCGGTCGCGTGTCACGTTAATCAGTAACCCTGCCTCGAGTGCGCGAGCGGTCAACACACCGCAGGGCTTTTCAAGCTCGATGCCTAACATCAGCCCTTGGCCTCGCACTTCACGCACGCCTGGTGTGCCTAACAAGGCTTTGCTAAGCTCGGCCTTCAGGTGGGCCCCAACCGTTGCAGCATTTTCAAGAAGTTTTTCTTCTTCGAGGGCGCGCAGGACAGCAACACCCGCGGCGCTGACGAGGGGGCTGCCACCGAAGGTGGTGCCATGGCTGCCCGGACCCAAAACGCCCGCAGCCGGGCCGCAGGCGCCGATCGCGCCGATGGGTACGCCGCCGCCTAAGCCTTTTGCAAAGACGACGACATCGGGCAGGATATCGGCCCATTGATGTGCCAACCACTTACCGGTGCGGCCAATGCCTGATTGCACTTCGTCAATCATCATGAGCCAGCCGCGCTCATTGCACAGCGCGCGCAAGTCTTTTAGATTTTGTATGTCGGTGGGGCGAATGCCGCCTTCACCTTGCAACACTTCAAGCAAGACCGCCACCACGCGCGGCTCAGCGTCGCCAGCTGCTTTGATAGCGGCGATGTCGTTGTAAGCGACTTTGATAAAACCACCTGGTAACGGACCAAAACCAGTGCGCGCTTTCTCGCTGTCGGTTGCAGCAAGCGTGCCGATGGTGCGGCCGTGCCATGAGGATTCCATGGTGATGATGGTGGGCAGATCGTTGCCTTTTTTGTAGCCGTAGTAGCGTGCCAGTTTGATGGCCGCTTCGTTAGCTTCGGCGCCACTGTTACCAAACACGATCTCAGTCATGCCTGACATTTTTGTCATGCGTTGAGCGAGTTCTTCTTGTTCGGGCACTTCGTATAAATTTGAAACGTGAATGACGCGTGCAGCCTGTTCGCTGATTGCAGCCACCAGTTTGGGGTGAGCATGCCCTAGGCATGACACGCCAATGCCTGCCATCGCGTCGAGATAGCGTCGGCCCTTGGTATCCCATAGCCAAACGCCCTTACCATGAGTAAAGGCTACTGGAAGACGGGAATACGTATTGGAAAGGGCAGATGTCATGGCCAAGGCTCCGTAAGATGCCCGTGATGCAGGATCGCATATCGGGTTGTAAAACATCAATCATATACAATCTAGGCGACAGAGGCGCGAATCAGAAGTTTGCGGGCTCTGAATTGGCGACACGGGTTGTGCATGACAGCAGAAGTTCGTTATTTTGTCATTTATGGTGTGACAGACTCAGGTACTACATTCAGGCCCAGCGACTGGGCTGAGCGGCTTGCCGGTGTGTTGGCGCCATACCGCCCGCCCGGAACCCTAGGCGGCTACATCTCTTACTCACCCTATGCCGTCCCTTCAACCCTTGAGGGGCAACGTTGCGTCGTGGTGGATGGTCGTCTGCGGGATCTTGAGCCTTTGGCTTGGCAGTTTGTACATGATTTCGCACACGATAATCAGCTGAAAACACAAGCTGATTTACCCGAAGATCCCTTAGTACGACACACGCCTTAAATGATGAGTGGTGTGACCAGCTTGCCCTGCGTAAACATACTGTGCAGGTTATCCAGTACGCAATCGGTCATGGCGCGACGCGTTTCGTGCGTGGCACTTGCCACGTGTGGCATCAATACGACATTGTTGAGTGTTTTTAGCTGATCTGGCACTTTTGGTTCGTGTTCAAACACGTCAAGCCCAGCGCCACCGAGCTCGCCAGAGGCTAGCAGGCGCACCATCGCTGGTTCGTCAATCACCGAACCACGCGCGATATTAATCAGGCGACCTGAGGGGCCAAGTGCGCGCATGATCTCTTCGTTGATCAGGTGCTTAGTGCTGGCGCCGCCAACCGTCGCGAGCACCAGAAAGTCACTTTCACGGGCAAGTTCGAGCAACGAGGCCTGATAGGTGTAAGGCACATCTGTGCGTGGTTTACGGTTGTGGTACGAGACAGCCATGTCAAACCCCAAACCGCGGCGTGCGATTGCTTCGCCGATACGGCCCAAGCCCACGACGCCCAGTTTTTTGCCACTCACGCGTGCGCCAAGGGGAAGGGTGCCGGTTTTGTTTTCCCAGTGGTTTTCGCGTACGAAGCGATCACCCCAGCCAATATTGCGCGCGCAGGCCAGCAACAAGCCCCAGGCGATATCGGCCACACAATCATTGAGAACATCAGGTGTCGTGCTGACTTGAATCTTGCGAGCAGCGGCGCTGTCAAGATCGATTTTGTCGTAACCGACCCCCCAGGTGCAAATCGCACGCAGCTTGGGCAGGGCGGCGATGATGTCAGTGCTGCAACCGAAGTTGGCGGTTGTGGCAATCACCTCGATGCGGTTCGCATGCTCGCGCAAGAAGGCGCCTTTGTCAGCAGCTTTCCAGTATTCAAGAACTTCATAGCGCTCTGCGAGCTCGCCGTCGGCGGGCGCGTGGCCGTTGAAGGATCCAATTTGTAAAATCAGCGGTTTAGTCATGAGGGCGAACCTATTGTTTGAGATTGAAGCGTGAGCAGTACGGCATGTTCAGGCGTGCAAGCAAACTAGGCACGACAGTCAGCGCGTCAGCTGTCAGTGGGTGAAGTAGAACAGGCAGAGCATCAATGTGTAAAGAGATTCGAATCGCAGCACGAGTTAAAAAAACAAAGCAGCCCGAAGGGGCTGCATGTGCACATCATTTGGTAAAGTTTGGCGGGCTGGATCAGTGCAGTGTTGCGCACTAGATTAGGTGCTTTCGTGTGCCCGCTCAAACCACTGCCAGCGCTGCCGACCGATACGTTCGGTAACGTGATCGGTCAGTGTCGGGATTAGGCCAGTGCTTTCACTGCAGCAGACAAACGGCTTTTATGGCGAGCCGCTTTGTTTTTGTGGATGATGTTTTTATCAGCCACGCGATCAATGACGCTAGTTGCTTTTTGCAAGATGTCAGCGGCAGCTGACTTGTCGCCGGTTTCGATCGCGGTACGAACGCGCTTGATAGCGGTGCGCAGCATTGAGCGCAGGCTTGAATTGTGCTTGTTCAGCGCAACAGATTGGCGTGCGCGTTTGCGGGCTTGGGCGGTATTGGCCATGTTCTAAATTCTTTGAAAGAGTGAAAGTTGCAGCAAAGTCCACAATTCTAGCACTAAGCCTCTGTTTTGCCAACTGTAATTGCACTTGGTACACGCCTAAAGTGCCGCGGGCGCAGTCCAGCAGCCGCTAAGACGGCAAAATACACCAGGCCGCCCACTAAAAACACCGCACTGAGGGCAGCAATACGCATCAATGGGGTTTGCTGCAAGCCCAGCCAGTCGACGTTGCGGGCTGCCCACCAAAGCGGCACTGCCAACCCAGCCAGCCCTAACCCTTGCTGCACAAAAAAACGTAGCCAGCCTTTGGCTGGTTGGTAGATGCCTTTGCGGCGCAAGCCAATCAGCAGAGCCAGTGCGTTGAGGCATGCCCCTAGGGCAATTGCCAGCGCCAAGCCTGCGTGTGCGAGCCAAGGAACTAAAAACACGTTGAGCACTTGAGTAAAGAGCAGCACCGCGATGGCGATTTTGACTGGGCTACGAATATCTTGCTTAGCGTAAAAGCCGGGCGCGAGGATCTTGATGCTGAGCAACCCAACCAGGCCGAGCGCATAGGCCATGACGGCCAGACGGGTCTGTTGGACATCGGCTGCCGAAAAGGCGCCGTAGTGAAAGAGGGTTGCGACTAAGGCGTCGGCGAGCATGATCATGCACACCGCAGCGGGCAAGCCAAGCAACAGCATGAGGCGCAGGCCCCAGTCGAGTAGGGCGCTGTAGCGTTCGGTGTCATGGTCAGCGTGCGCCCGAGTCAGACTGGGGAGTAATACGGTACCGAGCGCCACCCCCACCAGTGCCGTCGGAAACTCCATGAGACGATCGGCAAAAGAGAGCCAGGTGACGCTTCCAGCAACCAACCAAGTCGCAATATTGGTGTTAATCAGCAACGAGATTTGCGCGACCGACACCCCCAGTGTGGCCGGTAGCATCTGTCGCATGATCCGGCGCACTAGGGGATCTTGCAAGGCGGGCCCGACAGGGCCGAGTAATTGGGGGCGCAGGCTCAGGCGCGAGAGCGCCCACCATTGCACGGCGAACTGCGCCACCCCACCTAGCATGACGCCCGCGGCCAAGGCGTAAATTGGGCGACTGAAAAAATCCGATAAAAATAGGCTCGCGCCAATCATGGACAGGTTCAGCAGGGCCGGCGTGATGGCAGGCACGGCGAAGCGACGCCAAGTGTTTAATACCCCCGAGGCAAAGGCCACCAAGGACATGCAGATAATGTACGGAAACATTAATCTGGTCATCCAAACAGCGGCTTCAAAGTCGCTGGCACGCGAAGCGCCAGTTAAGCCGCTGGCCATCGCGGCAACCACCAACGGTGCGCCCAACACACCCAGCAAGGTCACCACGCAAAGCGCTAGAAATAATGTTCGGGCGACTCGGTCGAGCAGCTGTTTGACCGCTGGTGCCTCGTGCTCATTGCGTGCTTGTCCTAAGATCGGCACGAAGGCCTGCGCGAAAGCCCCTTCGGCGAACAGGCGCCGTAACAGATTGGGGATTCTAAAGGCGACCCAGAATGCATCGGTCAGTGCGCTTGCCCCAAAAGCGCGGGCAATCATGACATCTCGCACCAAGCCTGTGATGCGCGATAACAGGGTCAGGCTGCTGACTGTGGCAGCGGCCCGCAAGAGACTCATTTTGGTGGCATGCGAATCGCACCGTCTAAGCGAATCGTCTCACCGTTCAACATTTCGTTGGTCACAATCTGATGGACCAGTTTTGCGTAGTCTTCTGGGCGACCTAATCTTGACGGGAACGGGATGCTGGCGGCTAAAGAGTCTTGCACGGCCTGCGGCATTCCAAACATCATCGGGGTGCCGAAGATTCCAGGAGCGATGGTGCAGCAGCGAATCCCTTGAGGGGCCAGATCGCGGGCAATCGGTAAGGTCATGCCGACCACGCCGGCCTTTGAGGCGGCGTAGGCGACTTGACCGATTTGACCGTCATAGGCTGCCACTGAGGCCGTGTTGATCAGAACACCGCGCTCACCAGTTGCCTCGGGCTCGTTTTTGCCCATGGCTTCGGCAGCCACGCGAATCATGTTGAAGCTGCCAATCAAATTGATACTGATGACTTTTTGAAACATATCGAGCGGATGCGCGCCTTGCTTACCAACGGTTCGGGCAGCTGGAGCGATACCCGCGCAATTGATCAGGCCAAACAACTTGCCGGCCGAGAGGGCCAGAGCCACTGCAGCGCGGGCGTCTTGTTCTTGGGTGACATCGCAGTGGATGTAGTGTTGACCGAGTTCGGCAGCTAACGCCTGGCCGGCCTCGTCTTGCACATCGGCCAGCACCACTCGGGCACCGTGCTGAGTCAGCATTTTGGCGGTACCGGCGCCTAGACCTGAGGCACCACCTGTGACGATAAAAACTTTGTTTGCGATATCCATGATTTGACTTTGAGCAGGGTGAATCCGACGTTGCGCCGCAACGCCTGGTCGTAAAAATTATTGAAGGGCGGCCGAGATGCGCGCTTGAATGTCTTGAACCGAACCCAGGCCATGGACTTTGCGATAGCGTGGCGCCTTGGCATCTGCCTCGGCCCAGACTGAGTAATAGTCGACCAAGGGGCGAGTTTGACTTTGATAGACGGTCAGGCGATGGCGCACGGTCTCTTCTTTGTCATCATCGCGTTGCACCAAGGGCTCGCCGGTTAAATCGTCGCACTCAGCGACCTTTGGCGGATTAAAGGTGAGGTGGTAGCTGCGCCCGCTTGCGGGGTGCACACGCCTGCCACTCATCCGCTCGATGATGTCTTGTTCAGGTACTTCGATTTCGATCACGAAATCTAAGGCGACCTTTGCATGCTTAAGTGCATCGGCCTGCGGAATTGTGCGCGGAAAACCGTCAAACAAATAGCCCTTGCTACAGTCTGGCTGTTGCAGGCGGTCTTTCACGAGGCCGATGATGAGTTCGTCTGATACCAGGCCACCACTATCCATGATCTTTTTGGCTTCGAGCCCTAGCGGGGTGCCGGCTTTGACCGCCGCGCGCAGCATGTCACCCGTTGAAATTTGCGGGATGCCGTAGTGCTGGGTAATAAAAGCCGCTTGAGTGCCTTTACCGGCGCCTGGTGGGCCAAGCAGAATAAGCCGCATGAGAACTCCTGGTGTCGAAGGTGAGTCGTAAAACTGTCGTCATTATGCCGCATCGCAGCTGACCGTGCCCTGAATTCGGCTCAAGACTTACCCTCACGCGTCGGCATCCCCGTTGAATAGGCGCCTGACTCTGAGCAGGTCTTCAGGTGTATCGATGCCTGCGCCCGGATGCGCAGCAATTTTCAAGACCGAGATGCCATAGCCATGTTCGAGTGCCCGCAATTGCTCAAGCATTTCAAGGCGTTCAAGTACCCCGGCGCTTAAGGCCGGAAAGCGCTTCAAAAATTCGACTCGGTAGGCGTACAGACCGATATGATGCAGTGCCGGAAAATCGCGAGCGAGCGTGCGCTGTTCGGTTTGAAAGCCGTCGCGATCCCAGGGGATCGGCGCACGAGAAAAATACAGCGCGCGAGCGCGTTGGTCGCATACCACTTTGACGATATTGGGGTTAAACAGACTTGCTGCTTCGGTCAGCGGACTTGCGCAGGTGGCGATCGCGGCCTCGGTATCTAGCGTTAACTGTTGAGCCACGCGATTAATCAATTGTGGATCGATGAGCGGTTCGTCGCCCTGAACGTTCACCACAATGGTCTCGTCTGTCAGCCCAAGCTGCACCGCTGCCTCGGCAAGACGATCAGTGCCTGAGGCATGATCGACGCGCGTCATCAGTGTGTCGATACCAGCCGCGCGGGTAGCTTGCGCAATGTCGGCATGGTCTGTAGCGATTACCACACGCGTGGCCTTTGAAGCGAGTGCCTGTTCAGCCACCCGCACCACCATGGGTTTTCCGCCTAGATCGGCAAGCATTTTTCCTGGTAAGCGCGTTGAGGCTTGCCGCGCTGGAATGACAACAATAAATGGGGTTGGTACGGCAGTTGCGGCGACAGCTCGAGGATTCACGGCAGCGTTGCCTTGTCGTTAGCGAGGAAGAGTGCCAGAGGCAGGTGGCGGTTCGGCGCCTGATTCGCTTTGAGAGCTTGAGTTTGAGTCATCGTCTGCGCCAAGGCTGCGTGCTTGGGCTTCGAGCATGACGGGTACCCCGTCGCGTACCGGGAAGGCCAAACGATCACCCCTACAAGTTAACTCTGTATGGCTGGCGTTCGGGTAGAGGCGGCCCTTGCACAGGGGGCACACCAACAGATCTAGTAAACGTGTTTCCATGTCGGTATTGTAATCACTCAGGAGACGATCTTGCGTGGCGCATCAGTTGTTTTGTGAGTGAAGTCACCCAAAGTGGGTCAGAAAATATGGCTGTGGTCGCCATGACCCACACTCTGGGATCGCGCAGTGCTCGGCATTTGACTGCATCTTTGGTGGTGATGAGTAGTAAGTCAGCTTGTTGGGCAGTAAAAAACGCTGAATCAAGAGCATGGTGGTCGGGTAGCCCGATACTGTGTTGATACAAAATACCCGACTGAGTTAAAGATTTAAAAAATCTATCCGGTTCGCTTATTGCTGCAATGGCGCAGGATATCTTATTTTGTTGAAATTTAATAAATTCATACACGGATAGATTTATTTTTTTATCTAAAGAATGGACTGCCGTAATTTGCAGCCACACTGACAGTTCGGTCGGTTGTGGGCGAGCGTGGCGTGTGATGACGAGGTCAACGGTGCTTAGGCGGCTAGGTGGCTCGCGCAAAGGCCCTGCGGGCAGCAACCAACCGTTACCGGTCAGGCGTTCATCTTGGACGAGGATTTCAAGGTCGCGGGCGAGCGCCAGATGTTGCAAGCCGTCATCTGACACGATGATATCGACCTCTGGGTAGGCTGTTAACAAGGCCAGACAGGCGAGGCGACGGTTCGGGTGAACACTCACAGGTGCCTGGGTTTGTTCACTAATTAACGCGGGCTCGTCGCCCAGGCTGGCGGCATCGAGTTCGCCTCGGCCAACGCGCGGAGTAGGCCCAAGTTTGACCCCGTAACCACGACTGATCACGCCGGGTTTCCAGCCTAAGGCCACGAGTTGTTGCACCAAGGCGATCACGACCGGTGTTTTGCCGACCCCGCCCACGTAAACATTGCCCACAACGACGACCGGTACGGGGGCGCGATAAACCTGCTTGGAGGCTTGTTGATACCAACGACGTTTAGCAAACACGTAGACCAGCGCCAGGCAAGACAGGGGCCACAGTAAGCGTGCCCACACGCCGCGCTTTTGCCATTGCTGATGCAACCAACGGGCCGCTGCGCTTTGCAGGCTAACCGTTTTCACTCGCTCGCCTGCGTGGCGAAATGAACGCGCGCAATGCCCGCCTGACGCGCTGCTTGCATGCCCGTAATCACCAGTTGATGCGTGGCATTGGCGGCGGCCCGGATCAAGACGGTTGGCTCTTGTTGCCCTTCGCTGGCTTTTTGTAACGCGGCGGTGAGCGAGGCCACACTCGGATTGTCGACTAACACCGCGTTGACAGCGAAGCGCCCTGACTCGTGAATGCTGAGTTCAATCGCTTGAGTCGGTTGTGTCTGGCCGCTAGCTTGGGGGAGCGTGATGGTTAAGGCTTGGTGGCGCATGAAGGTGGTCGTCGCCGCCAAAAAAATCAGCATGACCAACAGGACATCAATCAACGGAATCAGATTGATTTCGAGGGGTTCGTGATCGGGGGTGCGAAAGCGCATCGGTCTGGGCCTTCAGTCGCGAAGGCTTTCACGCAAGCGCCGGGCCGACTGCTCAAGGCGCAGCAAGAGACCCTCGACGTGCGATTTCAAATAGCGGTGCGCAATCAGGCAAGGGACAGCAATCAAAATGCCTAGGCCCGTGTTGTAAAGCGCAATGGAGATGCCTCGCGCGAGTTCTGTCGGGTCAGAGCCATCGGGGCGATAGGCAGCAAAAATTTCAATCATGCCAACGACTGTACCAAACAGCCCCATCAGCGGCGCGACTGTGGCGATCATGGCCAAACTCGGAAGGTAACGGTTCAATGAGTAGGCGACATCTTGGGCGATGTCTTCGACGCTGCGCCTGAGTTCGGCATCGGGAAGATCTCGGTGTACCAGAAGCTGCGCCAGTATTCGCCCGAGCGCCGACGAGGCTTTGAGCTTAGCGATGGCTTGAGCGTCATCGGCTTGGGCGCGAACCAACTGGATCACCTGGGTCGTGAGTTCGGGGGGGGCGATTCTGCGTGTTTGCAGGCTGAGCAGGCGCTCGATGATGATGGCAAGCGCTGCCACAGAAAGAGCTAAAAGAGGCCAAATGGGCCAACCAGCCTGAGTAACGATCGATAACAAAACAAACCTCGCGTGTGGAGGGGGCAGAATACACGATGACTGAGCGGTCATCGTTGTTTCACGGGGTATCATCGTACGAGCTATTCAAGGCGCTTGGCAAGTCGATTTAGGCCGGATAAAACTATCCACAGGAGTTGTGGATAATTCTGTGTGCATCTTCCAAGAGCGTGGAAAATACTAGCGTTGAGCGATTTGCTCAAAAAACGATCATCATTTTGTCATATTTGAAAATTTACTTTAAAAACAATGAGTTGAAAAAATAGATTGACCTAAATCCGCACCTGTTTAAATAAATTGTTATTTCACAATGACTTAAATCGACTTTACGTGCGCTGTGGATAGAAACCAAGCCGGAAGCCTTATGACAAATAGAAGTCAAGACACAAGTGCCGTAATGACGCGCGATATTCTGACAGTGGCGCAGTTAAACCAAGCGGTAAGCCATTTGCTTGAAGACAGCTTCGATGCCTGTTGGGTTCGCGGCGAAATCTCTAATTTCACCAACGCCTCGTCTGGGCATTGGTACTTCACGCTTAAGGATGACGCAGCTTCGGTGCGGGCGGTTATGTTTCGCAGTCGGGCTGCTACGACTGGGTTTACCCCTAAAGCTGGCGATTCGGTCGAGCTCAAGGCTCGTGTGACCCTCTACGAGGCTCGGGGTGAATACCAGCTGCAGGTTGAGCAATTGCGCCGAGCTGGCCTCGGTACGCTATTTGAAGCGTTTGTGGCTTTGAAAAACAAGCTGTCCGCTGAGGGGTTGTTTGACGCTGAAAACAAACGCGCGCTCGCACCCTTTCCACGGGCCATTGGTGTGATTACCTCACTGGGGGCGGCTGCTTTGCACGACGTCTTAACGGCCCTGGCGCGCCGTGCGCCACACGTGCCTGTGGTGATTTATCCGTCGCTGGTGCAGGGTGCGGGCGCAGCATTGCAGCTGCGCCAGGCGCTCGCGCAGGCCAACGAGCGCCAAGAGGTTGATACCTTGTTGCTGGTGCGAGGCGGCGGCAGCCTTGAAGATCTGTTTAGTTTCAATGACGAAGCGTTAGCGCGAGATATCGCGGCCAGTGTGATCCCGGTGGTGTCGGGGGTTGGGCATGAAACCGACTTCACCATCGCAGATTTTGTGGCCGACGTGCGTGCGCCCACGCCAACCGCGGCGGCTGAACTGGTGTGTGCGACGCGTCAGTCGCAACTCGAACGTGTGATGGGGGCGGCGCAGTGGGCCGAGCAGTTGTTGCGGCGCCAGCTCGAGCGTTTGGCACAGCGGGTAGACCGAGCCACTCTCGGTCTTGTCCCGCCTAGTCAGCGCGTCGAGCATCAGCTAGAAAAGGTCGCAGGCTTGGGACACCGCATGGTGGCGGCGTTTGACAAACAGTTTCAACGCAGTCGTGCCAGGCACGCACAGATGCACGTACGTTACAAAAGCTTGCTGCCAGAGTTGAGCGCGTTGCGCGCGCGTCTGGTGCACGCCGATGCCGAGTTGTTGGCGGGTCAGCGGCGTCTGTTGGTGCGTCAGCAAACACGGCTTGAGAGCGTGGGCGCACAGCTAAGGGCTTTGAGCCCCGAGCATACCCTTGCCCGCGGCTATGCCATTGTGCGCACCGAAGATAAAAAAATCTTAAGAAAATCTGTTGACGCGCAGGTAGGGCAAACACTTGAGGTCATGTTGGCCGAGGGCGTGCTCAACGCGACAGTGACCCAAAGAGGCCTTTAACCTTGCTTTTGACAAGGCTTGGCTTGCCCTGAGCCGAGCGTTCGATACAATAACGGTTGTTAGTTGTCTGACCCACATACAAAAGGATTTTGCAGCAATGGCCCATACGCTCCCAGCTTTGCCCTATGCCATCGACGCTTTGGCACCCACCATTTCAAAAGAAACGCTTGAGTTTCACTACGGTAAGCATCACCAAACCTATGTGACAAACCTGAACAATCTGATCCCAGGCACAGAGTTTGAGACTGCTTCGCTTGAAGAGATCGTGAAAAAATCTTCAGGTGGTGTGTTTAACAACGCCGCCCAAGTTTGGAACCACACCTTTTACTGGAACTCGCTAGCACCAGCTGCAGGCGCTGAGCCAACCGGTAAGCTTGCTGACGCAATCAATACAAAGTGGGGCAGTGTTGCCGCGTTTAAAGAGGCCTTTAACAAGTCTGCCGCTGGCAACTTTGGTTCGGGCTGGACATGGCTGGTCAAAAAGCCTGATGGCTCGCTCGAAATCGTGAACACCAGCAACGCTGCAACTCCACTCACAACAGCTGACGTGCCCTTGCTGACCTGTGACGTTTGGGAGCACGCCTATTACATCGACTACCGCAATGCGCGTCCTAAGTACCTCGAAAGTTTTTGGACACTGGCCAACTGGGCTTTTGCTGCTAAAAACTTCGGTTAAGTTGCACCATGCTTAAGAAAAGCCGACCTGAGGGTCGGTTTTTTTTGGGCTAAAGTAGCGGTAACAACCATTACTCTAACAAATTCATACAAGGATGTTTGCCATGGCTAACCAGGCTTTTATTTGTGACGCGTTACGCACCCCTTTTGGTCGCTATGCAGGCTCGCTCGCTCCGGTGCGCCCCGATGATTTGTTGGCGGTACCCATTCGTGCGTTGGCCGAGCGCAATGCCAACATTAACTGGGCCGAGCTTGACGATGCGCTGATGGGTTGTGCCAACCAGGCGGGTGAAGATAATCGCAACGTGGCGCGCATGGCGACCTTGTTAGCGGGGCTGCCGGTCGCGGTGCCAGGTGGCACGATTAATCGCCTATGCGGATCGGGCATGGATGCTGTGGGCACTGCTGCCCGCGCCATTCGTTCAGGCGACGCGTCGTTGATGCTGGCGGGCGGCGTCGAGAGTATGTCGCGTGCCCCGTTTGTGATGGGTAAAGCCGATACTGCCTTTTCACGTAATGCGGCGATCTATGACACCACGATTGGTTGGCGCTTTGTGAATCGTTTGATGAAAGCCAAGTACGGCGTTGACTCGATGCCAGAAACTGCAGAGAACGTGGCGGATCAGTTCAAGGTGTCGCGCGAAGATCAAGATTTGTTTGCGATGGCGAGTCAAGAGAAAACGGCCGCTGCACAAAAAGCAGGTTTTTTTGACACTGAAATCGCTGTGGTTTCAATTGCACAAAAAAAGGGTGATCCGCTTGTCGTCAGTCGCGATGAGCATCCTCGTCAAACGAGTCTTGAGGCCTTGGCAAAATTAAAAGGCGTGGTGCGTGAAGGTGGTTCAGTCACGGCGGGCAATGCTTCGGGTGTCAACGACGGTGCTGTTGCCATGTTGCTGGCCAACGACGCTGCAGCCAAGCGCCATGGCTTAACCCCACGTGCCCGCGTGGTTGCAATGGCGACTGCAGGTGTTGAGCCGCGCATTATGGGCATCGGGCCAGCACCCGCCACGCAAAAAGTGTTGGCGTTAGCTGGCCTGACGATCGATCAGATGGATGTGATTGAATTGAACGAGGCTTTCGCGGCGCAAGGTCTGGCAGTGACCCGTATGCTCGGGATCGCGGATAACGATCCTCGTGTCAATCCAAACGGCGGCGCTATTGCCTTAGGGCATCCACTGGGGGCCAGCGGCGCTCGTCTGGTGATGACAGCGGTGCATCAGTTGCACGCCACTGGTGGTCGCTACGCCTTATGCACGATGTGTATCGGTGTGGGGCAGGGCATTGCCATGATCGTTGAACGCGTTTGAGCTAACGTGCTTTGACGCGACTACAGATGTGGCTAAGGACGGTGACGTGAGTTGCTGTTTAGATGCGACCCGAGCAGCCTACGTTGCTTGGTGTTGCACAGTGAGCCGGGCTTCAGGTGACACGCCACCTGAAGCGTTGTGACGGACTACTGAATGCCGGTAATCTTTTTGCCAGCCGTAATACCGCGCTTGGCAAACCAGCCTTGTTCCATCTCGAGGGTGTAGCGCACAGGAGCCGTTGAGCAATGCGAGTTTTCTGTCATGGGCGCCATGTCGGCGATGTTGGTAATCGTGCCGTCATCCAGAATAAAAGCGATCGATAAGGGCAAAGGGGTATTGCGCATCCAGAAACATTGCACATTGGCTTGTTCAAAGACAAAGAGCATGCCGTGATTTGGTGCGAGCTCTTTTCGAAACATCAGCCCACGCGAGCGGCTCGCGTCTGTGGCGGCAACTTCGGCTTGAATTCTGTGCATGCCAGCCGTCAGCGTTTTAATCGGCAAGCTTGGGCCGACAGAGGTCGTCTGACAGGCTGCCTCGGGAAAGTAGGCTAGCGTACTAAAAACAAAAACAAACAGCGCAGCCATAAGACTGCGCTGCTTAAAAAGCATGAGCATCTTTCGCATCTCTACTAATCCAAGGGGTTATTCACCCCGATAGTTTAAGCCGCGGTTATATTTGTAGCCTGTTTGCCCTTTGGGCCCTGTGTGACTTGAAACGCCACTTTTTGGCCTTCTTTCAGGGTTTTGAAGCCGTTCATTTCGATGGCTGAAAAATGAGCAAAAAGATCTTCGCCGCCGTCGTCTGGTGTGACAAAGCCGAAGCCTTTTGCATCGTTAAACCATTTAACCGTACCGGTGACCTTAGGGCCGTTGTTTGTAGCTGAATCCGACATTCCGCCTGCCTCTTTATGCAATGTATAAACTGAACCTATGAACTATGATTTTTTTTGACTTATCATCATGATTCTTTCGGCGTTTCTATACCCAAAGATTCTTGAGTATGGCGAGATATTGAGCAGATTTGCGCAAGCCGTCAAGCCTTCAAGCACAAACCAAGGGTAATACAGGATACGAAAGTGCCTGAGATGTCAAAAAAATGAATGTTTTAGCTAGGATGTTGCTTTCTGATTATGTCGACTCGTACTTCTCTACCCCCAGATCTCGTCGTTGAGAAACTCACCGCAAAGACGGCACCGCCGCCTATGTTTAAGGTGATTTTGCTCAATGACGATTACACCCCCATGGAATTCGTGGTGCATGTTCTCGAAAAGTTCTTTGGTAAGTCTTCCGAAGATGCCTTTCGAGTGATGTTGCAAGTTCACCACGAAGGCAAAGGGGTGTGCGGCGTTTACCCTCACGACATTGCCTCGAGTCGTGTGGCCCAGGTTGCACAGTACGCAAGAGCGCGACAGCACCCGCTGCAGTGCGTACTTGAGCCGGCAGACGACGCTTGAGGGTGACAAAAGCATGAGCCAAAAAAATACAGTTTGAAAACGTTTTTTACTAGTTGTAACGCTTACGCCGTGGAAAGCATAGAATATGAATTAACGGTGTCACTGACGAAAGAAGGACGGAGGAATTGTGATTTCGCAAGAGCTTGAAGTTAGCCTACATATGGCGTTTGTCGAGGCACGTTCAGCTCGCCACGAATTTATTACGGTTGAACACTTACTGCTGTCACTGCTTGATAATGCAGCGGCCATCGAAGTTCTCAAAGCCTGTGTGGCCAATTTAGACGAACTGCGCAGTCATCTGCGTAAGTTTGTGACTGATAACACGCCTGTGATTCCGGCAGGTACCGAGGTGGATACGCAGCCGACGCTTGGCTTTCAACGCGTGATCCAGCGCGCGATCATGCATGTGTCAGCGGGCGGTGCGTCTAAAAAACCGGTCACGGGTGCCAACGTGTTAGTTGCGATCTTTGGCGAAAAAGAATCTCACGCTGTGTATTACCTGCAGCAACAGGGTATCTCGCGTCTGGATGTGGTGAACTTTTTGTCGCACGGCATCAGCAAAGCGTCTGCCGAAGCACCTACCCCTAAAGAGCAACCTGGTAATGGTGAAGAGCAGGGCGCCGAGGCTCGTCAATCGCCGCTTGATCTCTATGCGCAAGACTTAAATGCCGCAGCGAACGCTGGGCGGATCGACCCCTTGATCGGGCGCGAGCACGAAGTTGAGCGAGTGATTCAAACGCTCTGCCGTCGCCGTAAAAACAATCCTCTCTTGGTCGGTGAAGCCGGCGTCGGTAAGACCGCCATTGCTGAAGGCTTGGCGTATCGCATTACGCGCAACGAAGTGCCCGAGGTTTTGCAAGACGCTCAGGTGTTTTCGCTTGACATGGGCGCGCTCTTGGCCGGTACTAAATACCGCGGTGATTTCGAACAGCGTCTGAAGGGCGTGCTCAAGCAGTTGCGCAATAACCCTCAGGCGATTTTGTTTATCGACGAAATCCACACCTTGATCGGCGCAGGTTCCGCGTCAGGCGGTACCCTAGACGCTTCAAATCTGCTCAAGCCAGCGTTGTCGTCTGGGCAGTTGCGCTGTATAGGTGCCACGACCTATACCGAGTTTCGCGGGGTGTTTGAAAAAGATGCAGCGCTCTCAAGACGCTTTCAAAAAGTCGATGTGCCTGAGCCGAGTGTTGCGCAGACCATCCAAATTTTGCGCGGTCTCAAAGGCCGCTTTGAAGAACATCATGGCGTGAAATATTCAAGCGCAGCCTTAACCGCAGCAGCCGAATTATCGGCGCGTCATATTAACGACCGTCATTTGCCTGATAAGGCAATTGACGTGATTGACGAGGCCGGAGCTGCACAACGCCTGTTGCCTCGCTCAAAGCAAAAGAAAGTGATTGGCAAAACCGATATTGAAGCGATCGTTTCAAAAATCGCGCGTATTCCACCTCAAACGGTTTCGAGCGACGACCGCAGCAAGTTGGCTACGCTTGAACGTGATTTAAAAACAGTGGTGTACGGGCAAGATGGCGCGATTGATGTGCTGGCGTCTGCGATCAAAATGGCCCGTTCAGGTCTCGGTCGCCCCGAGAAACCGATTGGTGCCTTTTTGTTTTCAGGCCCGACGGGTGTGGGCAAGACCGAAGTGGCGCGTCAGCTGGCCTTTACGCTGGGCATCGAGCTGTTGCGCTTTGATATGTCAGAGTACATGGAGCGTCACACTGTGTCGCGCTTGATCGGTGCCCCACCGGGTTACGTCGGCTTTGATCAAGGCGGCCTGTTGACCGAAGCGATCACCAAGCAACCGCACTGCGTGTTGTTACTCGATGAAATTGAAAAAGCACATCCAGACGTATTTAACATTTTGCTGCAGGTGATGGATCACGGCACGCTGACCGATAACAACGGTCGCAAAGCCGATTTTCGCAATGTGATTTTGGTGATGACAACCAACGCTGGGGCTGAAGCCTTGAATAAGCCGAACATCGGTTTTTCAAACACTCGCGCCAGTGGCGACGAAATGGGTGATATCAAGCGTTTGTTCTCACCCGAATTCCGTAACCGTCTTGACGCGATCGTGCCGTTTGCGCAACTCGATCAGGCTGTCATCTTGCGTGTCGTCGATAAGTTCTTGATGCAGCTAGAAGACCAGTTGCACGAGAAGCGCGTCGAGGCGAGCTTTACCGATGCGTTGCGCGCGCACTTGGGCAAAAATGGTTTTGATCCTTTAATGGGTGCACGACCCATGCAACGTTTGATTCAGGACACCATTCGCCGTGCCTTGGCTGACGAGCTCTTGTTTGGTAAGCTCGTGGATGGCGGCTCTGTCATTGTAGATATTGATGCTGAGGGTAAAGTCGCTTTGACCTTCGGACCGCGTTCCGATAAGTCGCAAAAATCGGTGTCGGGGTCTGACCAAGAGGCCGAGTTGACGCATTGATGATCTATGGTGCTATCCCATTGAATTGGGATAGCCCCTTGACCTAGTCAGGCGCGATGATGCCTCTATGAAACACCGACCGATTGTGGCAATTTAAATATGTCATCGCCCTACTTGATGCTGGCCTGTCATCATTGTGGAGCGGCTTACCGCCGTCCCGTGCTCGAACCGGGGCAATGGGCGCAGTGCGAGCGCTGCGACAACGTGTTAGAAACGTATTCGACGTTTACCCCGGGTGCGTGGTTGGCGGTGATCTTGGCAGCGTTGCTATGTTTTGCGTTAGCCAACGCGTATCCGATCGCCACGCTTTTAATCTCGGGTCAATCGCAAGCCGCGTCGTTTTTTGATGCGATCATCATTACTTGGCAAGCGGGGTACCCCGAGGTTGCAGTCGTGTCGTTTGCCGCTGGGTTCTTGCTGCCGTTTGTGCAATTGCTACTCTTGCTATGGGTGTTCTCAGCGCTCGCGCTTGGACGCTTGCCCTTACGCTTTGAAGAACTGATTAGCCTCATTGATTTACTGAAACCCTGGTGTATGGTGCCGGTTTTTTTGATGGGCATCTTGGTGTCAGTGGTGAAGCTTGTGGGCCTGGCATCGTTGGTGGCGGGCGTTGGGCTCTTCGCAACGGCGGCTTCAGCCATTTTTGTCACCGCACTGACGCGACTGTCTGCCCAAAAGATTCGCTGCTTGGCGCACGATATTGGCTTACCTGCACCGTTTGAGGCCTTGCCCAAAGCACCATCGCCAGCCTCATTTAATCGAACGTGGGCGCTCATCGCTGCGGCTGTTTTGCTTTATATACCAGCCAATCTGTTGCCGATCATGCAAATTAATTCGATCGCAGGTAACTCAGCGCACACCATTTTAGGTGGAGTGCTCGAACTGGTTTCGATGGGGTCTTACAGCATTGCCGCTGTGGTCTTTATCGCCAGCGTAGTCGTACCTTTGTTCAAACTGGTCTGTTTAACGGTTCTAGTGTATCTGGCCCAGAGGCGTGCTGTGGGTGCTCTCAGAACCCGTACGCATTTGTACGAAGTGGTCGAGTTTATTGGCCAGTGGTCGATGCTGGATGTATTTGTGGTGATTTTGCTCTCGGCGCTAGGTCGCTTTGGCGCTTTATTGACGATTGACCCGGGGGGCGGTGCTGCAGCCTTTGCGGGCGTGGTGATCTTGACGATGTTAGCGGCATTGGGGTTCGATCCGAGGCTGGCATGGCGGCGTGCCGGGCACCGCAGGCATCTTTTGCCAGAGTCTGCGAAAATGCCGTCTTGAAGTGAGTCTTTAAGCGATTGTGCCTGTTGTTGGCCTCGCAGTTACACCTCTTACCGTTTTGGGTACTGAGGTTATGACCGTATTTGTTTGACCAAGGAGTCCGGCATGCCGGAGCAGTCGATGACAAACCAAACACCCGGGTTGCCGCGTGTCAGTCAACGCCCAAAGCGTAACCTCGGGTGGGTATGGCTGATTCCACTTGTGGCAGCGATGGTGGGGCTTTCTATCCTGTACCACAGCTGGTCCAAACAAGGTCCTCGCATCTTTATTACCTTTCAGTCGGCAACCGGCCTAGAAGCGGGTAAGACGCAACTGCGTTATCGCGACGTGGTGATTGGCCTTGTCAAAGAGATTCGCTTAACTGAGCTACGCGACAAGGTCGTGGTCGAGGCCGAACTCAATAAAGATGCTGCCGGAATGGCGAACGAAGCGACCCAATTTTGGGTCGTGAAGCCGCGCGTTGGGATAAGTGGTGTGTCGGGGCTTTCGACGCTCATGTCTGGCGCTTATATCGAAACCGATACCAAACACGGTGCGCTCGGTAAGGCCACGCAAAAGCAATTTAATGGCCTCGAAGAGCCTCCGCCGATTACCAGTGATCGCCCAGGTACGCGTTTTGTCTTGCGCAGTGATGACTTGGGTTCGTTGAGTGTGGGCGCGCCGATTTACATGCGTCGCCTGCAAGTCGGGATGATCGCAAGTTACAAGCTCGAGCCCGAAGGCAAGTTTATTGAAATTGAAGTGTTCATCGACGCACCTTACGATCGTTATGTAGACGGCAGTACGCGCTTCTGGAATGAAAGTGGTGTCGATGTCACACTTTCACCTGATGGAATGCAAATCAATACTCAGTCACTCGTGTCCTTAATTGCGGGTGGTGTGTCGTTTGGTTCGTTCGGTAAGCCGCGTGATATCTCAGAGGTGGATCGGGTGTTTAAGCTGTACGACAACCGCCGCGCCGCCGAGATTGAGCCGCAAGGCGTTGCTGTGCCGATCTACATGCGCTTTGAGCAGACCACGCGGGGGCTCAAGGTTGGCGCAGCCGTCGACTTTCACGGCGTTGACGTCGGCACAGTGAGTTCGGTGGCGCTTGACTTTGACATCGTCACAGCAAAATTCTTCACGTCTGTCACTGCCACCCTGTATCCAGAACGCCTGGGGTTGGTGTACCGAGAAATGAACATGTCACGGCGTTCGGTTGAGCAGTTGACAGACTCTTTGGCGTTGATGACCAAGCGAGGGCTGCGTGCTCAGTTGCGTACAGCCAATATTTTGACGGGCCAACTCTACATCGTGCTTGAAGATTTTCCGAATGCTCCGAAGATTGAATCTGTAAAATCAGAGGTGCCCTTTAAGATGCCAACCGTGGGCTCAGATGATCTAGATAAACTGCAGCAACAGGTGACCAGTATCGTCAATAAGCTCGACAAAATACCGTTCGAGTCAATTGGCACCGAAGTCAATGAAATGATCAAGCAGATCAAAGTGCTGAGTGCGACGCTTGATAAGTCGGTTGTGCCTAAACTTGCTTCAACACTGTCGCAGGTTGAGCTTGCCGTTAAAAACTTGAACGGGTTAATTGCACCGGGTAGCCCAATGACCGCGAGCGCTGAGGCCATGATTGAAGACCTCAGGCGTAGTTTGCGTTCGTTGCGTGGGCTGACTGACTCGTTACAAGCGCAGCCGGATTCGCTAATCACCGGTCGCCAAGCTAAACCCTATTCACGCGAAACGCTTGGGGCTCCTGCAAAATGAAAAGTGCCTGCCAAATGAAAAAATTATTGCTGACAATGTTTGTGGTAGGGCTGGTCGGTTGCTCGAGCCCCGCGCCTCATTACTACACCTTGAGCCCTGAAGGTGCGCGCGCCTCTGTGGCCACAGGTCAACGTGTGGGGGCCTATGCACTGAGCCCCGTCACGGTGCCCCCTGAGGTCGATAACACGGCCTTGGTGACCCGCGAACCGAACGGGCGTCTGATGCTGTTAAGCGATGACCGTTGGACAGCGACCTTATCCTCGCACCTGCAAAGCGCGTTGGGGTTAGAGTTGACTGCCGCACTTGGGATGCCGCCCGTGCAAAATATCAATCAGGCTATGACGCAGGCCGACGCGACGCAAGTACAAGTTGACGTGCAGCGCTTTGAACTGGTGCCGGGGCAATATGTCGCTCTTGATGCGCTGTGGCGTTTACGCTTTAGACAGGGTGGCTTGGTCTTGACCTGTTTTTCACGCCTCAAGCAAAACGTCGAGATTGGCGTGACGGCGCTTGTGTTGGGTCAGCAAAAAAATACCCAACTCTTATCTGCGCAAATCGCACAAGCGTTGGTATCGCGCAGCGCGCCTGCCGACGTTCAATGCACTCAGGCCAAGACCTCCGGTTGAAAAACAGCCTGGGTCAAGTGGCCTGGGTCAAGTGGCCTGAGTCAAGTGGCCTGAGTCAACTGACCTGAGCCAACTGACTTGGCCTGCGAACGCTTCAGCTTGACTAGCCTTTGCCGGTACTGCCAAAGCCGCCGGTGCCTCTCGTGCTTTGCTCAAACTCTTCAACAATGGTGAACTCGACTTGGGCGATGGGTAAGACCACGAGTTGGGCTAAGCGCTCGAGCGGCTCGAGGGTATAGGCGGTTTGGCTGCGGTTCCAGGCCGACACCATGAGGGGGCCTTGATAATCAGAGTCAATCAAGCCGACCAGGTTACCCAGCACGATGCCGTGTTTATGGCCAAGTCCAGAGCGAGGCAAAATCACTGCTGCATAGGCTGGGTCGGCCACGTGCAACGATAACCCTGTGGGGATCAGATGGGTTGCGCCCGGTTCAAGCACTAAAGGCGCCTCAAGGCAGGCTCTTAAATCTAAACCAGCCGAGCCAGGGGTGGCATAGGCGGGAATATGTTCACGCATCCTTGGATCTAAAATTTTTAGTTCGACAGCTTTCAAGGCGAGTTCCTTAAGGTTGGGCAGAGTCTCTAGGTTCAAGTCATTCTTTACGAATATGCGACCTTGCTTTTGACCTTGAGCTAGCGTCGTTTTTTTTGGTGCGCGCTGCGGGTGATCCAAATTAGCACCCCAATACCGATTAAGACCGCGCTACCTAGTCCCGAGTAAATCAACGACTCGCGCGAGTGCCTGGCGGCGTCGAGGCTAATTGCGGTCAAATACCCTGGGGCGAGTAAGGCTGGAACCCATAAGATGCCTGACAAAATATTGGCAAGTTGAAACTTCTTTTCAGGCATGCCCATCACGCCTGCAACCGTTGGTATCAAACAGCGTAACGGGCCTAGAAAGCGCCCCACCAAGACCGCCAAAAATCCATACCGAAAACATAATAAGCGTGCGCGTGCCACGGTGCTACGACGCGTTTTCAGTAATTTCGTTCGTAAGACGCGTGGGCCAAACCATTTGCCGAACCAATACGACAACGCATCACCGAGTATGGCGCCGGCGACACCCCAGAGAAAAATGGGTAGAGCAGGCAGTGTGCCGCTGCCCACTAAGCCTCCACTCATCATGAGCAAAACCGTGGCAGGCAAAAAGATCCCGATGACAAAGAGCGATTCGCCAAACGTCATTAAAAAAATGATCAGTCCAGCCCACGCCTGATGGGTTTGAATAAACTGTCCCGCTTGCGTGATGAGTTCTTGCATGAGGGGCGGCGTTTACGCGTTGCCAGGAAGGCGTTTCGCAATCGCAGCAATCAACTGACGTGCGATGTCTTGCTTGGCGCTGGTCGGCAGAGGATGTTCGCCTTGCTCATCAAAAATGCTGACGGTAGTGTGGTCGGCGTCCATGACGTGTTGAGCAAGATTGCCGATCAGCATCGGAATCCCTTTGCGCTTGCGTTTGTCGTGTGCATACTCAGACAAGCGTTCGGTTTCAGCAGCAAAGCCTACGCACCAAGGGGCGTTAGGTAAGGCTGCGACCGTCGCAAGAATGTCAGGGTTGAGCGCAAACTCCAAATTGGGTGAGTGTGTGGTTTTTGCCTTCGGATCTTTCTTGATCTTGTCGCTTGCCACGTTGGCGACTCGCCAGTCGGCAACCGCTGCCACCGAGATGAATACATCTTGCTCTTTGACGTGCGCAAGCACCGCATCATGCATTTGCTGTGCAGTTTGTACTTGAATGCAGGGGATGCCGTAGGGCTCGGGCAGGGCGGTTGGGCCCGAGATGAGGGTCACCTGAGCGCCAGCTTCAAAGGCAGCCCTTGCGAGTGCATAGCCGGTTTTTCCTGAAGAACGATTGGTGATCACACGCACAGGATCAATAGGTTCAACAGTCGGGCCCGCGGTGATTAACACGCGTTTATTTTTTAAAAGTTTAGGCTGAAAAAAAGCCACCATTTCAGCCAAGAGTTGCAGCGGTTCAAGCATGCGACCGTCGCCAGTTTCACCACAAGCTTGTTGTCCGGAGCCCGGGCCCAACACTTTCACGCCATCTTGAGCGAGTTGTGACACGTTACGTTGAGTGGGTGCGGCAGACCACATTTCGCGATTCATGGCGGGTGCGACCAGCAGTGGGCAGGCTCGGGCCAGACACAGCGTTGACAGTAAGTCGTCGGCACGCCCTTGCACGAGCTTTGCCATGAAGTCGGCCGAAGCGGGTGCGATCAGAATCGCATCGGCACCACGGCTTAGGTCAATATGGGCCATGTTGTTTGGGATGCGAGGATCCCAGGCATCGATAAACACTGGGCGCCCGCTCAACGCTTGCATGGTGACGGCTGTAATGAAATGTGTGGCGGCATCAGTCATGACGACGTCGACAGTTGCACCTTGTTCGACCAGACGTCGCACGAGTTCGGCCGACTTGTAGCAGGCGATGCCGCCACTTAACCCCAACACGATCCGTTTATCAAGCAGCTCTTGCATGGCGACCTCGCAGACGAAGAATTTCATCCAGAATCAGCAGGATAGCACCGAGCGTAATACAGCTGTCGGCGACATTAAAAGCAGGGTAGTACCAGTTTTGCCAATAGAACAATAAAAAATCAATCACATGGCCATAGGCAATGCGGTCGATGACATTGCCTAAGGCCCCGCTCAAAATCAAAGCCAGGGCCAGCAACAGGCGCTTCTGCGTGCGATTGGTGTGCATCATCCACAGCATAAACACTGCTGCGCCTAAGCCCAATACCGTAAAAAACCAGCGCTGCCATCCCGCTTGGTCGGCTAAAAAGCTAAACGCCGCGCCAGGGTTATAGAGCAGCGTGAAGTCAAAGAAGGGCAAGACTTGCACCCGTTCGCCATAGCGTAAGGACGAGTCAAACCAAAGCTTGGTCAGTTGATCAATGATCAACAAACACCCAGCGAGAACCAGCCAACGGGTGAGCGGTGGCGAGGCCTGAACCTGCGGGTCTGCTTGAGGGTTGACGCTCATGATGATTTAGCTGTTTGCGTGTGCTTGTGAGTTGACGCTCATGCTGACTTGGCCGTTTGCTTGTGCTTGTGAATGGGCTCTCATGATCATTTAGCCGTTTGCGTGTGCTTCGTGTAAGTTGCTGACACAACGCCCGCAAATATCAGGGTGCTCGGCGTCGTGGCCGATATCGTCACGCCAGTGCCAGCACCGTTCACATTTCTTATGCTGTGAGGGCGCGATGCTGATCGCGAGTTCAGTTTGGTCAGGCGCCGTCGAGGCATGAACGCCAACTCTGGACACAATCAAGATGAAAGGTAGTTGCGCTGCAACGCTCTGCAACAAAGCGAGATCGGTGCCCTGCGCCGTGAGGTCAACTTCGCCTTGTAGAGACGAGCCGATACTGCCAGCTGTGCGAAGCTCTTCGAGCTTGCGCGTCACAAGCCCACGAATTTCACGCAAGCGAGACCAGCGCTGTTGCAACGTGTCAGCCTCTGCAATGGTCGGTACTGAGTGATAGCACTCGGTGAAAATCGTGAGGCGACCGGTATCAGGCTGATTGGCTAGGGTAGACGTGCATAAAATGCCCCAGGCCTCTTCAGCGGTGAAGGACAGAATCGGCGCCATCAGTTTGAGCAAA
>JARXAG010000201.1 GCA_029866055.1 Burkholderiaceae bacterium | reverse complement strand
CGCCCCCCCAACCTTCGCCCCAATCCTTACCGTCTGCTTTTGCCAGCGCGGGGGTTCTGTGTCTGTTGGTCATGCTCGTGCACATTGCACTTTCGGGCGGCAGAGTTGCCGTTACCCTGACCGCACTCAAACTCGGCAGCTCAACGCTCGAGGTCGGCGTACTGATCGCTGTGTTTGCACTGCTACCCATGCTTTGTTCGGTCCAGGCCGGCCGCTTAATCGATGCCATCGGGCCTTACAAGCCCATGCGGGCGAGCGCAATCATGGTCATCGCAGGAACCTTATTGCCCTTCGCCTGGCAAAGTCTACCGTCTCTGATGATTGCGGCGGTGTTGGTTGGTTCAGGTCACATGATCTTTCAGATCGCGGTGCAGCGCCAGATGGGTCAAAGCACCGGCGAAGAGCGCCTCCGCAATTTTTCGTGGCTTTCCTTAGCAATGGCAACCTCGGGGCTAATCGGTCCGCTTGTCGCCGGCATCTCGATTGATCATTTGGGGCACCGCAGCGTCTTTGCCTTGTTGGCCCTCTCGCCGATCCTGTGTTTTGTAGGTGTCTTGCGCATGAAGCGCTACTTAGTCACCTCGCATATCAAAGCGCCCCCAAGCGAAGTCAAGCGCAGCGTCACCGACCTTTTTGCTAGCAAAGAACTACGCAGAGTGTTTATTGCGAACATGCTGCTTTCAAGTGCCTGGGATACGCACGGCTTTGTGGTTCCAATTTTTGGCGTCAATGCAGGTTTGTCAGCCACTACCATTGGGCTTATTTTGGCGGCTTTTGCCTCTGCCACAATCGTCATCCGCATCGTTCTGCCCTGGATTCAACGCCATGTTCGCCCTTGGCAACTGATTCATGCTGCCTTGGTCGCCTCGGGCATCAACTTTTTGCTCTACCCGTTCTTATCCCAAGTTTGGATTTTGATGTCGATGTCTTTTGTGCTTGGGCTGGCGCTAGGCTCGACTCAACCCGGAATTTTGGCGCTGTTGCAGCACCATGCTCCAGCGGGTCGTGCGGGCGAAGCGTTTGGCTTGCGCATGGCTTTGATTAACGGCTGTCAAGTGACGCTGCCACTGGCCTTTGGCGCCTTGGGTGCCGTCATGGGTGGAGTCATGCCGTTGTTTTGGATCACCGCCGCCGCGCTTGGCGCAGGTCGCTGGTTCACCCGTGATGCCGAACGGGCAAGCCGATCTACCACTGAGTCGCACCCACCCACCACACCACCGCCCAAGTAACGCCTATGCCTCTCACTTATCCGGCCCCTCCAGCCGCAAATACCTTTCTGCGCTGGACTGAACAAGAGCGACTGGCCTCGCTTGAGACTGCACTGAAAGACTGGCAAGAAGGGCAGGATCTCTGGATTTTTGGCTACGGTTCGCTTATTTGGCGACCCGAGTTTGAATTTATCGAGCAACGCGCGGCGACTCTCGAGGGCTATCACCGCTCGTTATGTCTGTGGTCACGCATCAACCGGGGCACCCCTGAAATTCCCGGCCTCGTCTTTGGGTTAGAACAGACCGGCACCTGCCAAGGCATGGTATTCAAGATTCCTAGCCAAAACGTCCAACAGACCTTTGACGCCGTCTGGAAACGCGAAATGGGAACCGGCGCCTATTTACCGAGCTGGCTCACCTGTGCGACCTCTCAAGGGGCTGTGACGGCGATGGCCTTTGTGATTGATCGACGTGGCCCTGCCTACGTCACACAGCCCCCTGAGGATGACTTAGTTGAAATTATCTGCCGAGCGCATGGCACATATGGTTCGTGCTTTGATTATGTGACTCAAACTGCCGTGTCCCTCAAAGCCGCAGGGATTTGCGATGAGCATCTCGCCACCTTGACCGAGCGTCTGCTGCACTGGCGGCAAGACCACATTCACGGCCAGTCGCCCCAACAACGACCACAACCATCGCCATAGTCGGACCAACGGCCATCGCCTCAGCCGCGTCAACCGCAGCAGTGTCATCAGAAACAGCCAGTAATCGCCAGTAATCCCCTTGGCAAGATGAACGTTACCCACGGTACACTGGTGAGATGTCGACCGTTGCGCGCCTAAACCGGTTTTGATTTACCCCACCTGGATTCATTATGTCGATCGCAGATCTGCGGCAAAGCTACGAAAAAGGCATCCTTCTCGAGAAGGATGCCAAGGCGTCACCCTTTGAACAATTTGGTCTTTGGTTTGATCAAGCGCTCGAGCAAAATATTCCTGAGCCTACCACGATGACCTTGGCGACGGCCGACTCACAAGGGCGTCCCTCGGCGCGAATCGTCTTGCTCAAGGGATTTGACGAGGCTGGATTCGTGTTCTATACCAATTACAACTCACGCAAGGGCCAGGACCTCGCCGTGCAGCCTTGGGCAAGTCTGAATTTTTTTTGGCAACCCCTTGAGCGCCAGGTGCGTTTGAACGGCTTGATTGCCAAGGTGTCTGCCCAAGAATCTGACGACTATTTTCACAGCCGCCCATTGGGTTCGCGTCTGGGCGCTTGGGTATCCGCCCAAAGTCAACCCACCACTCTCGCTGCACTCGAAGCGAATACCGCGGCCGTGCAGCAAAAATATGGCGATCAACCTCCGCGCCCGCCTCACTGGGGCGGCTATCGCTTAGCACCTGAGTATTTTGAATTTTGGCAGGGGCGCCCTTCGCGCTTACACGACCGCCTTACCTATCAACGCTCTGGCACCAGCTGGGCACTCGAACGCATCTCTCCATAACATGACCGCCTCTGCACCAACTTTTGATTCTGCCTTTTTTCGGGCGACCCTCGGCCGCTTTCCGACCGGCGTAGCGGTCATTACCGCAAGCCTTCCAGGCCAAGCCCCTGTTGGGCTGACCGTCAGTTCGTTTAACTCAGTGTCCCTTGACCCGCCGCTCGTACTGTTTAGTTTGTCGCGCGGCTCGTCCTCCATGGCGACCATGAAAGACTGCGAACGCTATGTGATCCATGTGATGAGTCACGAGCAGCTTGGGGTCTCTCATCGCTTTACCCGAGGCACGCCCGCAGAACGGTTTGCCAATATGCCACTCGTCAACGCGCCAGGCGGCTCACCACGCCTAGATCTACCGTGTGCCGCTTGGTTTGAATGCTTCAACCGCAATCGCTACGACGAAGGCGATCACATTATTTTTATTGGCGAAGTTGAACACTGCGAGCGCTCAGAGGCCTTACCTTTGGTGTACCACGCAGGTGGTTACGACCTCACCCCCAATCTTCAAAAATAATTCGAAGTCATGAGCACAGACATTGATTGCATTGTGGTCGGCGCCGGCGCAGTCGGTTTAGCGATCGCCCGCGCCCTCGCCCAAAGTGGGCGCGAGGTGATGGTGGTTGAAGCCGCCGAGGGCATCGGCACAGGCACCAGCGCGCGCAATTCAGAGGTGATTCACGCAGGTATTTATTACCCCGCCGGCAGCCTCAAAGCCCGCTTGTGCGTTGAAGGTCGTCATCTTTTATACGCCTATTGCGCTGAGCACGGTGTCAAGCATAAGCGCTTGGGCAAACTGATCGTAGCCACGAGTGAAGACGAGATCCCGACACTCACTGATATCCTAAAAAAAGCGCACGTCAACGGTGTGACGGATATGGAACTCTTATCAGCGACCCAAGCGCAGGCACTCGAACCTGCTCTGTTCTGTACAGCGGCGTTGTTTTCGCCCTCGACCGGGATCATCGACAGCCACGGCCTGATGCTGGCCTATCAAGGCGATGCCGAAAATGCTGGTGCACAGTGCGTATTTCACACCCCACTTTTATCGGGCAGCGTGCGCAGCAGTGGTGGTTTTGACTTGCAGTTTGGTGGCGCTGAGGCCATGTCGTTATCGTGCAACGTACTCATCAACGCCTCGGGTCTGCACGCGCCCACGTTGGCACGCAAGATCAAAGGGATCCCTGAGTCTTCGATCCCAACAGAATATCTCTGCAAGGGCAGTTACTTTAGCCTGCAAGGCCGCGCGCCTTTTACCCATCTGATTTACCCAACCCCACACCATGCCGGCTTGGGTGTGCACCTCACTCTCGACTTGGGGGGGCAAGCAAAGTTTGGGCCTGACGTTCAGTGGATCGATCACGTTGATTACACGGTCGATCCCGCCCGCTGCGAAGGGTTTTATGAGGCAGTGCGTACCTACTGGCCAGGCATGAAAGACGGAACCTTGTCGCCTAGCTACTCTGGAATTCGTCCCAAAATTTCTGGGCCGCATGAACCCGCGGCCGACTTCATGATTGCTGGGCCCGCGAAGCATGGGATCCCAGGCCTCGTCAATTTATTTGGTATTGAATCACCCGGCTTAACCTCTAGCCTGGCTATCGCAAAAGAGACTCTTGCATGCCTGTCCATGACTTCATCCTGATCTTAGCCTGCCCTGATCGCACGGGTATTGTTTATAACGTCAGCGGCTTGCTGCTTAAGCATCAGGGCAACATCATTGATGCCCAGCAGTTTGGCGATGCAGAGACCGGCCAATTTTTCTTACGCGTGCACTTCGCCTTGCCCACAGGTGTTGGGATCGAGCAAGTTAAAACCGACTTTTTGATCTTAGCGCCGCAGTATCAAATGCAATGGCAAATTCACGACGCGCAAAAAAAAGCACGCCTGCTGATATTGGTTAGCAAGCAAGGGCATTGCCTCAATGATCTGCTATTTAGGGTGCACTCCAAACAACTAAACGCCGAAATTGCAGGGATTGTGTCTAATCATCAAGACTTTGCTCAAATGGCAAAGTCTTACGAAATCCCCTTTCATCATTTGCCCGTCACCCCCGAGACCAAAGCCACACAAGAGGCCGCCATTCTTGCGATCGCTAAACGAGAAGACATCGATTTGGTGGTGCTTGCACGCTACATGCAAATTTTGTCGTCTGAGCTATGTTTTGCCTTACAGGGCAAAGCCATTAACATCCACCACAGTTTTTTACCCAGCTTCAAGGGTGCTCGACCTTACTACCAAGCGCATGCGCGAGGGGTAAAAATCATCGGGGCCACCGCGCATTACGTGACACACGACCTTGACGAGGGACCAATCATCGAACAAGACGTGCAGCGCGTGGATCACTCTATGAGTGCACAAGATTTAACTCAAGTTGGAAGCGATATTGAATCACGCGTGTTGTCGCGCGCAGTGTCTAGTCATGTCGAGCACAGAATTTTATTGAACGGCAGCAAAACGGTCGTGTTCCGCTAATGCTTAATAACAATCTCGAGCCAGAGCATCCCGTTCCAGACGCGCACGGGATTAACTTATTTGAAGCGGATGCCGCTCGCGATCTTCTGACTTGCTATGTCCCTAAAGACCTACATCAACACTTGCTGCCGCACTTACAGCGGCTAGGGGCTCTTGCAGGCTCGTTACTAGATGATCTAGCTGGCGTTGCAGACAAACACCCCCCAACACTTTCAGTGCGCACCCGCGCCGGTATCGACACGTCGCAAGTCAATAAACACCCAGCGTACGTCGAGCTTGAGCGTTACGCCTACAGCGAGTTCGGCTTAGCTGCCATGTCACATCGTGGCGGAGTCTTGAACTGGCCCACAGCCATGCCACCGACTGCCAAATACGCGCTCACGTATTTATTTGTACAAGCGGAGTTTGGTTTATGCTGCCCCGTCAGCATGACTGATTCGTTGGCCCGCACTCTGCGTAAATTTGGTGACCCCGCGCTCGTCGAAAAAGTTTTGCCGATGGTCACGACCCAAGACTTTGATGCCTTGCATCAAGGCGCCATGTTTATGACTGAACAAGGTGCTGGATCAGACGTGAGCGCTACCGCCACGCAAGCGACTCTAACGGCCGACGGCAACTGGTCCCTCACGGGCGACAAGTGGTTTTGTTCGAACCCTGATGCTGGCTTTGCAATGGTGCTTGCGCGCTCTGAAAGCGTCGACGGTCTTAAAGGGGTTTCGCTGTTTTTACTGCCGCGTACGCTTGCCGATGGCACACATAACAACTATCGGATTTTGCGCCTAAAAGATAAGTTGGGCACCCGCTCGATGGCGAGCGGTGAGATCCGGCTTGACGGGGCCTTTGCGTGGCTAGTGGGCGAGCGCGGTCAGGGTTTTCAACACATGGCCGATATGATCAATAACTCGCGCCTGTCAAACGGTGTTCGAGCTGCGGGTTTGATGCGACGCGCACTAACCGAAGCACTTTATATTGCCAAGCACCGCCAGGCTTTTGGTAAACGCCTGATCGACATGCCCTTGATGCAACGCCAGCTCAGCAAAATGGCCCTGGCCACTGAGCAAGCGCGCACCATGGTGTACCAAACAGCGCAAGCACTGGCCGCCGCGGATCAAGACTCGAGCAAACGCCCATTGATGCGCATCATGACGCCTTTAATCAAATTTCGGGCCTGTCGCGACGCACGCAAGGTTGCAGGCGATGCGATGGAAGTCCGCGGAGGTTGCGGCTATATCGAAGAATGGAGCGACCCGCGGATCTTGCGCGACGCCCACCTCGGCTCAATTTGGGAGGGCACCAGCAACATTGTCGCGCTCGATGTCATTCGGGCCATTCAACGTGAGACGTCACTGCCCGCGTTACGCGAACATGTTCAAGCGCTCTTGGCCCAGGGCGCACCAGTCAGCCAAGAGCTTGCAGTGCTGCAAGCCGAACGCATCGACCAAGCTTTCACATACGCGGCCACAGTTGCTAACGAAAATCGCTCTGAACAGGCTCGTCAAGCCGCCACAGGGCTCTATCACGTGGTCACCATGGCCGCCATGCGCTGGGAGGCCAAGCAGGCCAACATGCCCATGCGCAGCCATTTGGCAGATCTCATCCTCAAGCATCGTTTAGCTGCTCGGGATCCCCTTCAAAGCGACAACCTGACTGACGCCGCGTTGTGCGTTTGGCTCTCTCAGACGGTCTAAAATCCCTTCCGACACGATATGATGTCGGATTACCTCACTTCGCCCCATCACCAGAGCAAACATCATGAGCCAAGCCCCTTCTCCTAGCGCCCCACGCACCGGTGGTCAACTTCTTGTTGGTCAGCTCGTCAGTCACGGCGTCAAACACGTGTTTTGCGTACCCGGCGAAAGCTTTTTAGCGGTGCTTGATGCCCTGGTCGATGTCAGCATTGAAGTCACGGTGTGCCGCCAAGAAGGCGGCGCAGCCATGATGGCCGCAGCCCAAGGTCAATTAAATGGTGAGCCCGGCATTTGTATGGTGACGCGCGGCCCGGGCGCCTCAAACGCCTTAGCCGGCATTCACATCGCCAAACAAGATTCAACCCCATTGATTGTCTTTGTCGGTCAAATCGAACGCGGCATGCGCGAACGCGAAGCCTTTCAAGAGATGGATTACCGTGCAGTCTTTGGCACAGCCGCCAAATGGGCAACAGAAATTGATGACCCAGCACGTATCCCAGAAATTCTTTCGCGCGCTTTTCATGTCGCTACCTCGGGGCGTCCAGGCCCAGTCGTAATCGCCTTACCCGAAGACATGTTGGTCGAACTTGCAACCGCGCCAGATGCCCCGCACTACGAAGCGGTAGATTCTGCCCCCGCAAAAGGGCAGATGGCAGATTTGGCTGCACGCCTGGCTAAAGCCAAAGCACCGGTTGCGATTTTGGGTGGTACCCGCTGGAATGCTCAAGCGGTCAATGAATTCGTTGCCTTTGCCGAGCGCTGCAAGCTACCGGTTGCAGTGTCGTTCAGACGTCAGATGCTCTTCCCAGCCACGCACCCCTGTTTTATCGGCGACGTTGGAATTGGATTAAACCCCGCGCTACTCAAACGTGTCGCCGAGGCAGACTTGGTGTTGTTAGTTGGCGGGCGCATGTCAGAAATGCCAAGCCAAGCCTACACACTGTTTGATATCCCTGTGCCAAAGCAAACGCTGGTGCACGTTCACCCAGACAGCGGCGAACTCGGCCGCGTCTACCGTGCGGCGCTGGCGATTAACGCGTCGCCGATTGCGTTTGCCTCAGAATTAGCATCAGTGGCAACGCCAGCCCCTCAGCCTTGGGCGGCAGATACTGCCACCATGCATCAAAGCTATCTGGCCTGGAGCGACCCAGCGCCGATTCAAACACCTGGCACCCTGCAAATGGGCGGCGTCATGCAGTATCTCGAGGCTAACTTACCCGCCGATGCCATCATGGCCAACGGTGCAGGTAACTTCGCCACCTGGCTTCATCGCTTTCACCGCTTCACTCAGTTCGCCACCCAAATCGCACCGACCTCGGGCTCGATGGGTTATGGCTTACCCGCCGCTGTTGGCGCCAAGCGTCTGTGGCCCGAAAGAACGGTGGTCTGCTTTGCAGGCGATGGCTGCTTCATGATGCACGGGCAAGAGTTTGCGACGGCTGTGCAATACAACTTGCCGATTATTGTGTTGATCATCGATAACGGTATGTACGGCACCATCCGTATGCATCAAGAAAAACACTACCCAGGTCGCGTTTCGGCAACCAAACTGCAAAATCCTGATTTCGCAGCGTACGCTCGCGCCTTTGGTGGCCATGGCGAACGTGTCGAAACGACCGAACAGTTTGGCCCCGCTTATGAGCGCGCGGTGGCAAGCAAGCAACCGGCAATCATTCATTGTCTGATTGATCCTGAAACGATTACGCCAACCACCACCATTTCAAAACTACGGGCGGCTGCACTCAAAAATTAATTGCACTGCTCACACCAGCGTGTGGGTATTGCGAACAGCATCGACCGAGCCTTGGTATCGTTCAATTATTACTCTAGGAGCACGACATGGGCGCTGAAGCCTCGTTTAACTGGGAAGACCCCCTCTTGCTGGACAGTCAGCTGACCGACGAAGAGCGTATGGTGCGCGACGCCGCGCGCGCGTACTGCCAAGACAAACTTTTGCCTCGTGTGGTCAATGCATTTCGTAACGAAAAAACCGACGTCGAGATTTTTCCTGAGATGGGTGAGCTTGGCTTGTTGGGCGCAACGATCCCCACTCAATACGGTGGCTCGGGTTTGAATTACGTCAGCTACGGGCTGATCGCGCGCGAAGTCGAACGCGTTGATTCAGGCTATCGCTCGATGATGTCGGTTCAATCATCATTGGTGATGTTGCCAATCAACGAGTTCGGCAGTGAAGCGCAAAAACAAAAATATTTACCCAAGCTTGCTCGCGGTGAGTGGATTGGCTGTTTTGGCCTGACTGAGCCCGACCATGGTTCTGACCCTGCCGGGATGGAAACCCGCGCCGTCAAAACTGCCAACGGTTACATCATTACCGGCAACAAAATGTGGATTTCGAATTCACCGATTGCCGACGTGTTCGTGGTTTGGGGCAAATGCGTAGGCGGTGATTACGACGGTCGTATTCGTGGCTTTATCCTTGAGAAGGGTATGAAGGGTCTGTCTGCACCTGCTATCCACGGTAAAGTCGGTTTACGCGCCTCAATCACAGGCCAAATCGTCATGGAAGGTGTCGAGATTGGCGACGAACAAATGTTGCCAGGCGTGTCTGGCTTAAAGGGCCCCTTCACCTGCTTGAATTCAGCCCGTTTCGGGATTGCCTGGGGTGCGCTCGGTGCAGCAGAATTCTGCTGGCACATGGCGCGTCAGTACACGCTTGACCGTAAACAGTTTGGTCGCCCCTTGGCTGCCAACCAACTGATCCAGAAAAAACTGGCCGATATGCAAACCGAAATCACGCTAGCCTTGCAATGCTGCCTGCGCTTGGGTCGCATGAAAGACGAAGGCACAGCCGCCGTTGAAATCACCTCAATCATGAAACGCAATTCATGCGGCAAGTCGCTCGATATCGCCCGCATGGCGCGCGATATGTTGGGTGGCAACGGTATCTCGGATGAGTACGGTGTGGCCCGTCACTTGGTCAATCTTGAAGTCGTGAATACCTACGAAGGCACCCACGATGTACACGCCCTGATTTTGGGTCGCGCGCAAACAGGGATCCAAGCGTTTTTCTAAGTCGGTTTCACTGTTAGTTCAAAAGCGGCGTGCGCACTTAAATGCGGACGCTGTTTTTTTT
>JARXAG010000190.1 GCA_029866055.1 Burkholderiaceae bacterium | reverse complement strand
AAAGACCCAGCGGTTTTTTTGATCTGCTCAGGCGTGCCAGTCAGGCCTAAAAAATCTGGGTCAAAACCTGATACGTACGCACGCAGAACGTCTTGCGTATCGCGCTCTGGGTCAACGGTGATCAACACCACCTGCACACGCTTCGCGTCTTTACCGAGCAGCTTCTTCACCTGCGTCAACTCGGCCAACGCACTCGGGCAAATATCTGGGCATTGTGTAAACCCAAACATTAAAAGACTCACCTTGCCCTTTAAGGTCTCGAGCGTATAAGACTTACCATCCGTGCCGGTTAAGGCAAGATCTTTGCCCAAACGCGTGCCCGTGATATCGCTGCCCTTGAATTGAGGCTTTGCATCATTACAACCAGCTAACAGCACCATCAGCACACTAGCCAAGGCCGCGAACAATAAACGCATAGATGGGTAGCGGTTCAACGTGGCACCATAATCAGCCAATGATCTGCGAGCAGTGCCGCAAACAATAATGATAAATACAAGATTGAAAAACGAAAAAGCTTGCGCGCAAGCTCATCGCTATAGACACGAAAAAGCTTGTAGGCATAGTGCACAAACATGACACCCAACGCCACCGCAGCAATCAAATAGAGCCAACCACTCATCCCAACCACGTAAGGCAACAGCGTTGTCGCCAATAACGCAATGCTATAGAGCAAGATATGCAAGCGAGTGAACTGCTGGCCATGCGTGATCGGTAACATCGGCAGGCCAGATTTCGCGTAATCGTTCGTACGGTATAACGCTAAGGCCCAAAAATGTGGGGGGGTCCAGATAAAAATAATCAATACCAACAACCAAGCCTCAGCGGGCACTGCGTCGGCAATAGCAGCCCAGCCTAACGCTGGAGGCATCGCACCCGACAAGCCCCCAATCACGATATTTTGAGGTGTTCGTGGCTTAAGGATGATCGTATAGATCACCGCGTACCCCACAAACGTTGCAAAGGTCAGCCACATCGTCAGGGGATTTACCCAGCGATAGAGCACCACCATCCCAACACCGCCCAACAACCCCGACAAGGCTAAGACCTGAGCGGTTGAAATTGAGCCGGTCGCGGTGGCACGGCGCGCCGTACGAAGCATGCGTGCGTCGACTTGCTGCTCAATCAAACAATTCATTGCAAAAGCCGCGGCTGCCAATAACCAAATTCCAAGCGTTGCCGCCAACACACGCTTCGCATCGGGTAGTTCGGGCGTTGCCAAGAACATTCCGATTACGGCGCAAAATACCGCCAATTGCGTCACACGCGGCTTGGTCAGTACGAGGTATTGGCGCAGTAGGCCTGGCGAAGCGGCGGTCGTGCTAGTCATGGCAGAAGTTTTAATGAGAGTGTGTCTGTGATTGTACCGACAAGCGCTGAGGTTGCGCTTTGACCAATCGGGTCAGCAAAGTCACCACACCCAACACCAAGCCGGCGGCGCCGCCGTTATGCAAGACAGCAATCACTAAGGGCCACTGAAAGAAGATGGTTGTGAGGCCTGTCAACAACTGTGCAAATAACAGACCGATAACGAGTGTTGCCGGATTGCGTAAGGCGGCATCGGCACGCAGGCGCCAGGCTAACCAACCCCAAAAAGCAAAGACAAGCCACGCGACATTACGATGGACCCAGTGAATCGCCGTGAGCGCCGTCTGCGAGATCATCTCGCCATTGGGCATCTCACCCAAGCCACGCACAAGAGCAAAACCGTTGGCGGCATCCATTGGCGGCCACCAACTACCCTGACAAGTTGGAAAGTCCATACAGGCTAGGGCCGCGTAGTTGGTACTCACCCACCCTCCCAAGGCTATTTGAACAAATAATAAAAATAGTCCGAAGTAGGCCCAGCCAAGGTAACGTTGCGTCCATGAGGACACGGGTTGATGCGGGCGTTCGCGGGCTGCAAGCCAAGTCATCAGCGCCAATAAGGTCATGCCTCCGAGCAGGTGAACAGTCACCACGAGTGGCATCAATTGATGAGTGACGGTCCACGCTCCAAAGGCCCCTTGTATACAGACTGCAACCAAGGTGACAAAGGCCAGCACGGGTGAAGCACCCAGTTTGGTCCGATAGCGCCAGGCCATCCAGCTGATGGCGATAATCAACATACCAAGCAATGCACCCACGTAGCGATGGATCATCTCAATCCACGCCTTGGGTAAGGTCACAGGGCCCTCAGGCATGACTTGCGCGGCCTCACGGATCGATTGCAACGCTCCGATTGGCGTCACACTGCCATAACAACCTGGCCAATCGGGGCAACCCAAACCAGAATCCGTCAGCCGTACAAAGGCGCCAAACATAATGAGATCAAGGGTCAGAAACCAAGTCAAAAACAGCAGTCTTTGATAACGTCGTCGCGTCTTCACGAACGCGTCTGCCCCGGTTGCCTGCGACATCAGCCAATCCTTGAGTGATAGACAAGCTTACTGATATCTTTACGCACTTTCTCTGGCTGAGCGTTTGCGGGGTATTGCATGATCAGATTGGCATGGGGGTCAATGATCCACATCGGCTCAGCTAGCGCCGCTGCGGCACTCTGTGTAGCCGAGGCCGCAACAGGGGCACCTGTCGTGGTGGGGTCTTTCAGTAAAAAGGCCTGAAGTTGCTCAGGTTTTACGCGCAAAATAATTGTGCCCTTGTAGGCCTCTAGCACTCTTTCAGGCACAGGAGCGTCATCGGTAATGAACCAAATTCTTGCCAACCGCTCAACGTTTTTACCTTGACTCGCATGCGAGTTACGCAGAATAAACAGCTTACGGGCGCAGGCATCCTGACAGTCACCACCATCGGCCGTCACGAGTAGCCATTTGCCCTTTAACGACGCGACATCAAAGGGCTTACCGTCAAGAGTCGTAGCCTGCAGTGCGTCGCGGGCTGGGATCGGACGCTGTGGCTCAATCAGCGTGCCGTAGGCCACACTACCTTCGGGGCGGTATTGCGGATTGAAATATGCGAACACGGCGGCCAGCACTGGTGAAAGGCTGAGTAAAACAATCAACACCAGCGGGGTGCGTGACCTTGGGCGAGGCGTATCGGGCTGCGTCATACTGTTCCATCAGAAAATATAAGGGCTAACGATTGCGTCTTTGGCGCCAAATTAAAACAAGCAAGGCGATGAAACAAATCGTGGCAAATCCAAACCACTGCATGGCATAACCAACATTTTTGTCAGCATCCACAGAGGGTTCGGGCCATGCGCGTATCAGACCATCATTCGACGCGCTTGTCTGTAACAACACTACGGGTATTAAATTTAAACCAGTCTGCTCTGACAACTTTTCTAAGGATAAGTTCTGCAACCTGAGCAATTGGCCGGTATCGACACGTTCAGAGGCCGCATCGTTACGGGTTGGGGCGTTCAAGCTCAAAACAGAAGGATTGGCGCTACCCGAGGTCCACAGTTCAAACAAGCGAGGCACATGCATCGTCAGTTCACCCTGTATATTTTGCAGCTGCCTTGGCGTGTCAACGACTGGTGCGCGCTGGTCGCCGATTGGCCTAGCCAGCCAGCCCCTTAACACCAGTACCGCGCGGCCATCTTCCATCTCTAGAGGTGTTGCCAACCACAGGCCGGGTCGCCCTGCCAGATTTCGATTGTCGAGCAACACACTAAATTCACCACGCCAGCGACCCTGAGCGAGCGCAGGCGTCCAGTTTTTAAACTGGCTTATCTGGGCAGTTGACGTGTTTAAGTTAACCGGTGCGGCCTGACGCCCCGACTGGATATCGGCCGCGATGGCTTGCCTTTGCTCGGCGCGCTCGAGTTGCCAAAACCCCAAGAGGACACACACGCCGCCCACGACGGCCAGCAGCACTAATGCAAGCACGATGCGTTTATTGGATAACGGTGGCGACATGTCTGCGATAATTCCTGTTTTAGATGGAGAGCGTCATGCGAATCATTGTGATACTGGCCTTTATCGGTATTTTAGGCAGTCTGGCTTCGGCGCTGTTTTACCTCATGCGAGACAAAGGCGGCTCAAGCAAAACGGTTAACGCCTTGACGCTCCGAATTGGTTTGTCCGTTGCCTTGTTTCTGTTTCTGTTGTTCTCGCACTGGATGGGATGGGTTGAAACAACAGGGATTCAACGCTAGCCCAAGCGCGTTCAATAAAAAAGCCGGCATTTGCCGGCTTTTTTATTTCAATAGCACAGCACCTGTTTGACCTAGAACCAATACACAAACAGATATAAACCTAGCCAAACGACGTCGACAAAGTGCCAATACCACGCAGCACCTTCAAAGCCAAAATGGTGATCCGACCTGAAGTGGCCTTTCATCATGCGAATCAAAATCACCGTTAGCATTGTTGCGCCTAACAGCACATGAAAGCCGTGAAAACCCGTCAACATGAAAAACAGCGAGCCATACGCCCCCGAGTTGAATTTCAGATTCAAGTCGGTGTAGGCGTGGTAGTACTCATATCCCTGAAGCCCAACAAAAATAAAGCCTAAGACGATGGTCGCGAACAACCAAAATATCGCCTTGCCCCGATGATCTGCAATTAAGGCATGATGCGAAATTGTCAGCGTCACACCAGAGGTGAGCAACAGTGCCGTATTAATCGTTGGCAACCAGAAAGGCCCCATCGTTTGGAAAGACTCAACCACACCTGCTGGGCCCAAGTTTGGCCACACGGCGTTAAAGTCGGGCCACAACAAGAGCTTATGGTCTAAATCACCCAACCATGGCAAAGTGATCGTGCGTGTGTACCAGAGGGCGCCAAAAAATGCGGCAAAAAACATAACTTCTGAAAAGATGAACCAGCTCATACTCCAGCGGTACGACATGTCGATACGCTTGCTGTTTAACCCCGCTTCAGACTCTTGAATCGCGTCGCCAAACCACTGATACAAAACGACGAAAAGTCCGAGCAAACCTGCAAGCACAGCCCACTTGGCAACGTCGACTCCGTTGATCCAAGCCGACGCGCCAAGCATCACTACCAGTAGCGCGACACTTGCACGAACTGGATGCGCCGAATCAGCGGGTACGTAGTAATACGGGGCTACGTTGCCATGCGTCGAGTGGGATGCACTCATTCTGTTCTCCAAACTTACACGATGTGAATATTAACTTTAAGTTAGAAAGGTGATTGCCCAACCAGCAATCTTAACCAAACTCACCACAAAAATAACTGTCAATAAAATCCCAGCAACAATCAAATGCACTGGATTGAGCTTCGAAATATCCTCTTGATAACCGGAGCCCTTTCTGACACCAAACAGCGCCCAAAGAACGGCTTTTAGTGTTTGAAAAAAACTCAATTTGCGCTGAGCAAGTTCTTTTAAGTCATCGCTCATGCACTGACCTCAGCCATCAAGAAAAGTAATGTATATAAACCTGCCGTCCAACCGTGTAGGCAAACAAGCCCAACACGATGACGGCGAATAACAAACCAGTACGTCGGTTTTTACGGCTCTGTTCTGCGGTTGGCATCTTTAGCCTACTTGACTTGGGGCGGTGTTTCGAAGGTATGGAATGGCGCTGGTGATGGCACCGTCCATTCGAGACCTTCAGCACCATCCCAAGGTTTGGCTGCAGCGGGTTCACCTTTGCCGGCATATGCCTTCAGGATGATATACAGGAACAACAGTTGTGAGATTCCAAACCAAAACGCACCAAGGGTCGCGATCTGATGGAAATCTGTGAACTGCGCCGCGTAATCAGCATAACGACGGGGCATTCCAGCCAGGCCCATAAAGTGCATTGGGAAGAACGTGATGTTGAAAGAAATCATGCTCGACCAAAAGTGAATCTTGCCCAACTTTTCGTCGTACATGTAACCGCACCACTTCGGTAACCAGTAGTAGGTGCCCGCAAACAAACCAAACAGCGAGCCAGCGACCAACACGTAGTGAAAGTGGGCAACGACGTAATACGTGTCATGGACTTGAATATCAATCGGTGCCATCGACAAGATCAAACCAGTAAAGCCACCGATCGTAAATACAAAGATAAAGCCAATCGCAAACAACATGGGCGTTTCAAAGGTCATCGACCCTTTCCACATCGTAGCAACCCAGTTGAATACCTTGACCCCGGTTGGGATCGAAATCAACATCGTTGCGTACATGAAATACAACTGACCCGTGACTGGCATCCCTGTCGCAAACATATGATGCGCCCAGACGATAAACGACAAGATTGCAATCGAAGCTGTTGCGTAGACCATCGACGCGTAACCGAACAGTGGTTTACGCGCAAAGGCCGGGATAATGGCCGACACGATGCCGAAGGCCGGCAAAATCATGATGTAAACCTCGGGGTGACCGAAGAACCAGAAGATATGCTGATACAGAACTGGGTCGCCACCGACAGCAGCGTTAAAGAAACCCGTACCGAAATGACGATCGGTGAGCACCATGGTGATGGCGGCAGCCAACACGGGCATCACAGCAATCAGCAAGTAAGCGGTGATCAACCACGTCCAGCAAAACAAAGGCATTTTCATCAGCGTCATGCCAGGCGCGCGCATGTTCAGGATCGTGACCACAATATTGATTGAGCCCATGATCGATGACGCACCCATCAAGTGCATCGCGAAAATAGCCATGTCCATCCCTGGGCCCATTTGAAGGGTCAAGGGCGCATACAGTGTCCAACCTGCAGCGGTGGCGCCTCCGGGCACAAAGAACGAAGCGGTCAGTAACACACCAGCAACGGGCAACAACCAAAAACTAAAGTTGTTCATGCGGGCAAACGCCATGTCAGCGGCGCCAATTTGCAGCGGCACCATCCAGTTGGCAAAACCAACAAAGGCCGGCATGATCGCACCAAACACCATGATCAAACCATGCATGGTCGTAAATTGATTGAACAGTTCTGGGCGAAAGAACTGCAATCCTGGCTGAAAGAGCTCTGTGCGTAACAGCAGGGCTAACGTGCCCCCTTCAAGCAACATCGCAAAAGAAAAGATCAGGTACATCGTACCGATATCTTTATGGTTGGTCGCAAATAACCAACGACGCCAGCCCTGTGGGATTGCATGGGCGTGGTCGTCGTGCGCGTGGTCATGACCATGGCTGTGGCCATGTCCCGAAACCTGATCTGGTGTAACGCTGCTCATAGTTGACTCCTGTCGTACTTTTACGGTTATTGCACACCAGGTGCAATCATCAGCCTGCCTGAACGAATATCTCGAAACTTAACGTGCGGCCTTAACATCTGCCGGTGAAACAACCGGGTCCTGACCTTTACCTGCATTACTCCAAGAGGCACGCGAGAAGGTGATCACCGAAGCGATCTCAACATCATTCAATTGACCGCCAAAAGCAGCCATCGCTGTTCCCGGCTTGCCTTTCAGCAGAATCTGGATGTTGTCTGCCTTGGGGCCCAACACAATTTTGCTGCCATCTAGCGCAGGGAAAGCACCGACGACGCCCTTGCCGCTACCTTGGTGGCAAGCCACACAATTCGCTGCATAGACTTTTTCGCCTCGGGCGATTAAGTCGGCTGCCGACCATTCTTTGTTTGGATCATCTGCAGCGGCTGCGAGTAGTTTTTTCTGCTCGGCAGACCAGCTCGCGTAATCTTGCTCGGATACCACCTTCACAACGATTGGCATGAAGGCATGGTCTTTGCCGCACAACTCAGCACACTGACCCCGATACTCACCGACTTTCTCGGCACGAAACCAAACGCTACGTATGAAGCCGGGGATGGCGTCTTGCTTGACAGCTAAGTCAGGCACCATCCAAGAGTGAATCACATCACCACCGGTCACAGAGATACGGATTTTTTTGCCGACTGGAACGACTAGAGGATTGTCGACTTCCATCAGATAGAGGGGGCCACGCGGCTCTTTGCCTTCAATTTGGGCGCGTGGAGTCGCTAAATTTGAAAGAAACTTTACGCCCGCGGCAGGGCCATCAATGTACTCGTAGCCCCATTTCCATTGATAACCCGTGACTTTGACCGTGATGTCGGCGCCACTTGTATCTTTCATGGCGACGACGGTGCGAGTGGCGGGCAAGGCCATTGCGATCACAATGATGAACGGAATGACTGTCCAGGCAACTTCGACGCCTAGGTGCTCGTGGAAGGTGGCTGCTTTGGCACCGCGTGACTTGCGGTGCGCCCAGATCGAATAAAACATTACGCCAAACACAGCGACAAAAATCACCAGGCAGACAATCAGCATAAACCAATGCAGCCAAGCGACATCCCTGGCGATTTGGGTGACCCCTTCAGACAAATTAAGCTGGTTAACGCGGGGCCCGCCCGGCATGTCTTTGACTTGTGCACTGACTACACCACACAAAAGCATGGCACAGGCGCCCAGTAACCCTCTGACCTTCTTCATGCTGAACCTCGAATACGCTGCGCTTCAGAACCAACACCATAACCACTTTGGCCAAATGGAGATTGAGCACCGCTGACGCAAAATTATTGGATCGCTGGACCCGTGGCAATATGTTGCCTCAGCCCAACGCGAATCATTCACAAAAGATATTCGTAAACAAACCTATAGGATTATAGCGTGGCTGAGAAGGTCTCGCTGCCCTACAATCCCTTCTCATAACAAGCCCCTGATGATCCTATGCTTTTGCCAAGAATTTCTTTAGATCCCGACAGCCTCCAGCAACTGCTTGCCGACCTGCTAGGTCGGGCCAATCAGCCCCCGCAGACCGAGTCGCTTCCCCTCTTCATCTCGGCTCAGCGCTGCGGCTGGCTCTTTGCGAAAGCCGTTCAGGCGCTTGAGAGGCTCAAACTCGTCGAAATTTCGCAAGATTCTGTGCATATTGGTCGATTTATGGGGTCTGGGCCTGAATTGAACGCGCTCTTGGCGACGGTGGCGACCACCTTGCGTCAAGCCGGCTGCGCGCCGGGCTGGCGAAACGAATTGCTAGATGTCTGGCCCGAGCACCCTCTTGGCTCTGCCGCATCCTCAGACAGCAGAGCTATTGGGGCGATCGAACGGGGCGTGGTTCGCCCCTTAGGTCTACTGACCCAAGCGGTACACCTAAGCGGTTGGTCACAAAACGGGCACCTGTGGGTTGCCAGACGCTCTCTCACGAAGGCAACCGACCCTGGCATGTGGGACACCTTGGTCGGCGGGCTGATTTCTAGCCAAGAAGACGTTCAAGTGGGATTGGTGCGCGAATCTGACGAAGAAGCTGGGCTCGAAGCACAAGATATTGCCACTCGCACGCCCATCAGAACAATTGCCCGCATGTTAAGACAGGTTCCTGAAGGCTATCAAGTTGAAGACGTCTTGACCTGTGAGTGCGTTTTGCCTGCACATGTCATCCCTAAAAATCGTGACGGCGAGGTCATGGAGATTCAATTAATAGCGCCGGCCACGGTTTTCAGCATGCTCACTCAGGGCGCCTTTACCCTTGAAGCCTCGATTGTGTTAACCGAAGATCTTCTTAGGCGCGCATCGCCTACACCGGTCTAGCAGTCAGCCGAGTACCAATTGACGCATAGCGGCAAGGCGAACATCGACTGACTCTGCGCCGTACGCCAAACTTGAGCTTACTTAGCCTGATAGTCACGCCAGACTTGAATCGCACGCAGGCGCTGCTGCGCGACGCGTTCGATTTTTTCTTTAAGGTCTGCGTTTCGAGCTAGTAAATCAGTAAAGCTTTTTGCAGGCAGGCACAACACTTTGCTGTAGCCCAACGAGCGAACCTCAAAGCCCTCGATCTTTTCGGCACTTAACAAAGCAAGCTCACCAAAAAACTCACCTGATCCGAGTTCTGCGTGAGTGCCGTCTGGCAAGAGCACCGTGACG
>JARXAG010000178.1 GCA_029866055.1 Burkholderiaceae bacterium | reverse complement strand
GGTGCAACTTGTAATGGCGGCGATCACCACTGAGCCATCTTCAATGTAACCGCCATGCCCTTGCGCACCCACCACTTGAGCCGACTGTGACGCCAGTTGACCTTGGATCAGAACAGGCGCAAGCGTCTCTTGCACGGCGCTAGACACAGACTGATCATGTGCGAGACTAGACGCAAGCGTCTCTTGCACGAGGCTAGGGGTCGACGCCTTCTTCAAAGCAATCACTTTATGAAACGCTTGAGCAACCCCCGCGAGATCAACCCGCGCATCTGGGCGACTCGGGCCAGCCATACTGGGCACCACTGCCGACAAATCAATCTCGATCACTTTAGCGTAGTGTGGCGTCAAGGTCTGGGCGTCTCGCCACAAACCTTGCGCCTGACAATAAGCCTTGACCAGTGCAACTTGTTGAGCATCGCGCCCCGAAACAGCCAAATAACGAAGCGTCTCTTGATCCACCGGAAAAAAACTCATGGTGGCGCCACACTCGGGGGTCATGTTTGAGACGGTTGCCCGTTCAGGCAAGGTCAAAGCATCTACGCCTGCACCAAAGTACTCAATGAAACGCCCAATCACGTCTTCGCCACGCAAACGTTGTGTGATGGTCAGCACCAAGTCGGTTGAAGTCACACCGGGCTGTAACGCACCAATCAAATGACAGCCAACGACTTCAGGGATTGGAACCGACACCGGTTCACCCAAAGCCACTGCACCACCCTCGAAACCACCGACGCCCCAGGCAACCACCCCTAAGGCATTGATCATCGCAGTATGGCTATCCATCCCAATCAACGAATCAGGAAACGCCAACTGGCGACCTTGATGTTCTTTCGTCCAAACCACTTTGCCTAAAAATTCTAAATTGATCTGATGCAAAATCCCAGAGCCCGGCGGAAACACACGCACGCCGTCAAAGGCCTGACTACACCAGCGCAAAAATTCGTACCGCTCACGATTTTGCTCAAACTCAATCGCCATGTTGTGTTCAAGCGAAGTCGGCTTACCCGAATCTTCAACCATCACAGAATGATCAACGACAAAATCCATGGCGACGCTAGGATTGATCAGCGCTGGGTCACCACCAAGCGCAGTCATGGCATCGCGCATCGCGGCCAAATCACCCATCAAGGTCAGCCCAGACGATTCAGGCATCAACACACGCGCAGGCCTGAACTCAATCACACAATCGGCTTGACGCGCCACCAGCTGCGCCACCAGTTGCTTGATATCGACAGATGAAACAGCGCAATCGTTGAGCGCCTGATGTCGCAACAAATTCTCAAGCAAAATTCGTAAGGTGTAAGGTAAGGTGTTGAGCTCGCGCAAACCGGCCAATTGGGCTTCGGGCAGACTGAAATAATCGTACTGCTTTGCGTTGACTTCAAGAGTTCGACGTAATTGGCTAGCTTGAAACATCTGGGTTGTCCCTTCTATGTTGAGCAAATTCTTTGTCAGCGACTTGCGCTAGCAAATCATCGCTTCAGTGCGCGTATCGCGTTTTATCGTAATTGACATTTGCTCTCGTGCGGCCTCAATGACAGCAGTTGAACTCGCTCTATCTCAGCCAAGTTTTCACTCGCGATCTAGCTTGCATTTGTAACTATTTGTTACAACCCGTTAAGCATAGCTCAGCTCATGCAAAACATTGTGACAAATCCGGTATGGTGCGGTCTTGCACTGTTTCTGTCCGACTTTTGGCTTCTACTCGCCTTAAAAAGCGAGTGTTTTATATGATGAATATCTTACCCTCCCCTATCGTGCGCAAAATTCTAGTGGTCGATGACGACCCTCGCTTGCGTGATTTATTACGTCGATATCTTACCGATCAAGGCTTTAGTGTATTGACAGCCGAAGATGGCCAAGAAATGAGCAAAATCTGGCATCGCGAACACATTGACTTGTTAGTGCTTGATTTGATACTGCCGGGCGAGGATGGCTTGTCGATTTGCCGTCGCCTGCGCGGCAATCACGATAACACTCCGCTGATTATGCTCACAGCCCGCGCCGAAGAAATCGACCGCATCATTGGCCTCGAAATGGGCGCAGATGACTACCTATCCAAACCCTTTAATCCGCGCGAACTGTTAGCCCGTATCAAAGCCATTTTGCGTCGGCGTGGCAGCGACGAACACCCAGGCGCCCCCAGTTACGATCACGAAGCCATCTACTTTGGGCCCTTTGAGCTCAATCTGGCCACGCGCACACTAACCCGCGATCGTCATATCGTACCGATCACGACCGGTGAATTCTCAGTGCTGAAGGTCTTTGGCCGTCACCCAAAGATTCCGATCTCGCGCGAAAAACTGATGGAGCTAGCGCGTGGGCGTGAGTACGCCGCGTACGACCGTAGCCTTGATGTACAAATTTCGCGCTTGCGAAAACTGATTGAGGTCAATCCCTCAAAGCCTGCGTATATTCAAACCGTGTGGGGCCACGGCTATGTGTTTATCCCAGATGGCGGGCTGTAAGAGCTCTCCAGCACCTTGAATCGTGCGCAAAGACAGCCTCAGCGCAAGGGGCAGCAAACGGCGCTACGCCGCGCTCAACAACACAATCACATTGGCGGCAATACCTTCTTGGCGCCCAAGGTGACCCAAGCCTTCGTTGGTTTTAGCTTTGATATTGACTGAAGTCGCCGAAAGGGCCAGATCGTTGGCAATATTGGCAATCATCCCAACAATATGAGGGCCCATTTTTGGCGCTTGCGCATGAATGGTGGCGTCGATATTGACGACTTGCCAACCCGCCTCACGCACCCGTTGATACGCGGTACGCAACAACACACGACTATCCGCGCCGCGGTATTGAGGATCGGTATCCGGAAAATGCCGGCCAATGTCACCAAGCCCCGCAGCACCCAACAGGGCATCCGTCAACGCATGCAACAACACATCGGCATCAGAATGCCCCAGCAAGCCTAAGCTGTGCTCAATCTGTACGCCACCAATGATTAAAGCGCGCTCGGGCACCAGTGCGTGCACATCAAAGCCCTGCCCAATACGAAACGCGTTAGGGTTCATTTGCACCAACCTTGACGATCACGCGCGTGAGTTACAGCCATGATTGCACCCAATCAAAATCTTCGGGCCATGTGACCTTGGCATTTAACGCCGAGCCTTGTATCAATAACGGCGCATGCCCCGCCACCTCGAGTGCTGAAGACTCATCGGTAGTCGACAGGTTGCGCTCAATTGCAGTGACCAAGGCCTGCTCGAGCAAACCAGCCCGAAACATTTGCGGGGTTTGTGCCAACCACAACGACTCGCGCGCAATCGTTTGCTGCACAGTCTTTGGAGACGTCGGGTGCGCACGCTTAACCGTATCGGCAACCGGCATCGCCAGCAAACCACCCACCGAGTGGGGCAGGCAACTGTCGATCAGGCGCGCCAACGCTTCTGCAGGCAAACCAGGTCGAGCCGCATCGTGCACAAGCACCCAATCTTCTGCACGCAATTGCGCGTCTTGAAGACCATTTAATACTGTTTGTGCGCGTGTGGCGCCACCACAAGGGCAGCAGACCGTGCGCGGTAAGCCAGCCAGGCATTGCGTTGCTAGCAAATCACCCAAGGCCACCACCACACGCACCTGTTCAATGCGAGGCTCGTTTAACAGGGCCTGCACAGAGCGCCGCAACATCGGCACCCCTGCCAATAGGCGGTATTGCTTAGGCATGGCTGCATTAGACATCACAGAGGGCACCTGCGACTGCGCACGCGCACCCACACCGGCCGAAGGCACAAGGGCAACAATACGTGGGGTGGTCTTAGCAAGGCTCATAGAGTTCCATTAGAGCGACTCATTATATGGGTCGAGTCTGCATCGCGTCTATGAAAAAGACTCGCCAGATCGCCCGCCGACGACTCAATGCATGACAACACAAGCACAACTTTCAAATTCACTAAGAATCATCGCCATATTTCTGATCTTTGCAACGCTTGCCTTGGCACCCCTCGTCTTATAATCAGCACTTCACGCGGCGCCCCCTCTTTTGGGATGGCGCCTGTATCTTTTTTTATATTGGCTTGTCATGCCCGTTGCACCCGCTTCAGTCGCCTCAACGCTTTCAACCCTGCTCAGTGCCCTGAAACCGGGCCTGCGCTATCACCACCCTCGCCCGCCCGGTTCGGGTGATGCCTGGTTGTTGGCAAAGTTGGCGCGGCAAGCAGGCAAAACACTTGTCCTGTTGACGGCTGAACCGCTTGAGGCGCAGCGCCTCGCCGACGAGATCCCACTTTTTGCCCCTGAGCTGAAAGTGCGCCCCCTACCTGACTGGGAGACCCTTCCATACGATAGCTTCTCGCCGCACCAAGATCTGATCTCTGAACGGTTACGCACTTTGCATGCGTTGATGCAGCACGAAGTTGATGTGTTGACTGTGCCGATCACCACTGCGCTTTACCGCTTACCGCCACCAAGTTTTTTGGCTGCGTATACCTTTTCGTTTAAGCAGAAAGACAAGCTCAACGAAGCGGCCTTACGCGCGCAGTTAATGTTGGCAAATTACGCCCATGTTTCACAGGTCACGGTGCCGGGCGAGTTCTGTGTGCGTGGCAGCTTGATTGATTTGTTTCCGATGGGCTCTGTGGTGCCCTATCGCATCGATTTATTTGATGACGAGATCGAGTCGATTCGCGCCTTCGATATCGACACACAGCGCAGCTTGTACCCGGTCGGCTCCGTACAGTTGCTGCCTGGTCGAGAGTTTCCGATGGATGAAGCCGCGCGCAATCATTTTCGCTCGGGCTTTCGTGAAGTGTTTGAAGGCGACCCATCGCGTGCGTTGCCCTACCGCGACATTGGTAACGGTATTGCGTTTGCCGGCGTCGAGTATTATTTGCCGCTGTTTTTTGATAGCACCGCCACCTTATTCGATTACCTGACGCAAGACACCATCATGGTGACGTTAGGGGATATCGACGACGCCATGCGTCGCTTTGCCCAAGACACTGTCAGCCGCTACAACTTTTTAAAGAGTGATCGTGAGCGCCCAGTGCTTGCGCCAGACGCGTTATTTTTGCGGGCCGAAACGCTGTTTGAGCAACTCAAGTTGTTTGCACGTATTGCACTGACCACCGAGACCGAACACCCTGAGTTTTTAGCTGCCCCCGATATCGGGATTTCGCGCCGTTCTGACGACCCAGTACAAAAGCTTCGCAATCTATTAAGTCAAACGCAACAACGACTGGTCTTGTGTACTGACTCGCACGGTCGCCGCGAAACTATCTTGCAGATGCTGGCCGAGCATGGCCTGACCCCAGACGCGCAAACCGAATCACTCGCCTTGTTTTTAGAAGGCGATGCACATTTTGCCATCACCGTTGCGCAGCTCAATACTGGCTTTCAGTTGCCAGGGCAGCATCTGGTCTTTATCACTGAAAATGATCTGTACCCCGGACACGGCACCACGGCGCGGCGTGGTAAGCGCGATCAAGAGCGCGCCAGCAACGTCGAAGCCATGGTGCGCGATTTATCTGAGTTACGTATCGGTGACCCGGTCGTTCACGCGCAACACGGTATCGGGCGTTATCACGGCCTGATCAACATGGATATGGGCGAAGGCGAGATGGAGTTTCTTCATCTTGAGTACGCCAACAAGACCACCCTGTACGTACCCGTCGCGCAGTTGCACGTCATTGCTCGTTATAGCGGCAACGATCCAGAAACTGCCCCCTTGCATCAGCTTGGTTCAGGCCAATGGGAAAAAGCCCGCCGCAAAGCTGCTCAACAGGTACGCGATACTGCGGCTGAGCTCTTAGACATTTACGCCAAACGTGCTGCCCGACAGGGCTTTGCCTTCAAGCTACCTCTCGGCGATTACGAATTATTTTCTGAAGGCTTTGGGTTTGAAGAAACCGTAGACCAAGCCGCCGCCATCCAATGCGTGTTAGCCGACATGACCTCGGGGCGCCCAATGGATCGTCTGGTGTGCGGCGATGTGGGCTTCGGCAAAACAGAAGTCGCCTTACGCGCGGCCTTTTTAGCCATCGCCAACGGCAAGCAAGTGGCAATTTTGTGCCCAACCACCCTGCTGGCCGAGCAACACGCACAAACGTTTTCAGATCGCTTTGCCGACTGGCCTGTGAAGGTCGTTGAACTCTCGCGCTTTAGATCCGCCAAAGAGGTGGCCAGCGCCATTGTGGGCATCAATGACGGCACCATCGATATCGTCATTGGCACGCACAAGCTCTTATCGAAAGACGTTAACTTCATGCGCTTGGGGCTTGTCATCATCGACGAAGAACATCGCTTTGGTGTGCGCCAAAAAGAAGTGCTCAAATCGCTACGCGCTGAGGTTGATGTCTTGACGCTCACAGCTACGCCAATCCCCCGTACGCTGGGGATGTCGCTTGAAGGAATTCGCGATTTTTCAGTGATTGCCACAGCACCACAAAAGCGCCTGGCCATTAAAACGTTTGTGCGCCGTGAAGATAACAGCACCATTCGCGAAGCCTTGCTGCGCGAACTCAAGCGTGGCGGTCAGGCCTACTTTTTGCATAACGAAGTTGAAACCATTCACAACCGTCGCGCCCGCCTTGAAGAACTCGTACCCGAGGCCCGCATTGCGGTTGCGCATGGCCAGATGGGTGAACGCGATCTTGAACAGGTGATGAAAGGCTTTTATCAACAGCGCTTTAACGTCTTGCTCTGTACAACCATTATCGAAACTGGCATCGACGTCTCAAGTGCTAACACCATCATCATCCATCGGGCTGACCGTTTTGGCTTAGCGCAATTGCATCAATTGCGCGGCCGCGTGGGGCGTTCGCACCACCAAGCCTACGCCTACCTGATGACGCCCGGCGAAGACTCAATCACCAAGAACGCCAAAAAACGCCTCGAGGCGATTCAGGCGATGGAAGAGTTGGGTTCGGGTTTCTTTTTGGCGATGCATGACCTTGAAATTCGCGGCACCGGTGAGGTGTTAGGCGAATCACAATCGGGCAACATCCAAGAGATTGGTTTCTCGATGTACAACGACATGCTCAACGAAGCCGTGCGCGCACTCAAGGCAGGGGTTGAACCCGACTTGGATGCCCCCTTTAGCGCGGGTTGCGAGGTAAACCTACACTCCCCCGCCCTACTGCCCGCTGATTTCTGTGGGGATATTCCGGCTCGACTATCGCTCTACAAGCGCTTGTCGAGCTGTAAAGATGAAGACGATTTGATTGTGATCCAAGAAGAACTCATCGATCGTTTCGGCAAACTACCTGAGCCAGCCCGAACCCTGATCTCAACCCACAAGATCCGCTTATTAGGCTTGCCCTTGGGGATTCAAAAAATTGACGCCAGCGAGATGCAAATCATGCTGCACTTTAAACAAACAACCACGGTTGACCCAATACGCCTGATTGAACTCGTACAAAAGCAAAAAAACATTCGCTTTGCAGGCCAAGATAAACTACGGGTCGAAATCAAAGGGCTCGACGTCAACGCACGTTATGAGGCGGTGCGTACGTTGTTGCGCTCGCTGACATAGTGATTTTTATTACGTTTCTGACGTCCTAGAAAGTTTTCGATTCACGATTTCACTTAATTTGAATACGCTTATGACTACCTTTAATCTCGTCGTGCAATCTCCCGCTTTAGCAAGCGACCTCATTGAGCAAGCGGCAGCGCTCAGCGAGGCTTCTGGGGTGCAACGCATTAGCACCACAGCGGCGCGCCTACTGAAGGTAAACGATAGCGTCGAGACCCGCGCCGAGTTGCTGGCCTGGGGCGAGCGTCACGCAGTGGATACGGCTTACATCGCCGCAGGCAGCCGCTTGGCCGACTGCAAAGTCTTGGCGATGGATATGGATTCGACCCTGATCAATATTGAGTGCATTGATGAGATTGCAGCGTTTGGTGGCGTCAAAGAACAAGTCGCCTCAATTACTGAAGCCGCGATGCGTGGCGAGATCAAAGATTTTTCTGACAGCTTGACACGCCGTGTGGCATTTTTGAAAGGCTTGCCGGTCGATGTATTACAGCAGGTGTATGACCAAAAACTACGGTTCAATCCAGGCGCCGAGCAGCTGGTCAGCACGGCGCAACAGGCTGGGATCAAGGTGTTATTGGTATCGGGTGGCTTTACCTTCTTTACCGAAAAACTTAAAGCCCGGTTAGGTCTTGATGCAGCACACGCCAACGTGCTCGATCAAGCGCACGGCCTGCTCACGGGCAAAGTCAACGGACGGATTCTTGATGCACAGGGCAAGGCCGATACCTTAACCGCCTTTGCTCAGGCGCTTGGCGCGCAAACGCATCAGATTATTGCGATTGGCGATGGGGCTAATGACCTGAAGATGCTTGGCTTAGCAGGCTATTCAGTAGCGTATCGCGCCAAGCCCGTTGTGCGTGCCCAAGCTAATTATGCGTTAAATTTTGCCGGGCTTGATGGGGTGTTGAACTGGTTTGAAACCTAAGCGCGGCGCAGCAAATAGCGAAACACAAATCCCGGAAACGCCATCACGACAAACAGGCTAAGCGTGATCGCATAGAACTCCCAGCGCTGCGTAAAAACGTTTCCAATCAAACGCTCAAACGCAATCCCAACTGTGCCCACCACAAAGTACAGCACAAGCAACTCAAGCGCGCGCAACCAAAAGGCCTTTGGCACCGGCAAACCCTTAGGCTGCCACACCGCAAACACTCGATGATTCAGAAATGGCACATTTGCGGCGATGAAAGCCAACAGAATCAAGAGCCAGACTGCCGCGGTTTGGTTCATCCATTAAAACGCCAAAGTCGCACGCATGGCTTGCAAGCACAGTACCAATAAGTCATTGGGCATCAGACCAAGCACTAAAACTGCCAACCCGTTAATGATGATCAGGCTGCGAGGCACCCACCACACTGGCTCCATGGCCGGGGCAGCCGTTTCGGGCTCATCAAAGTACATCACCTTGATGACACGCAAATAATAGAAGGCGCCGATCAACGAGAACAATACTGCAACCACAGCCAGCCAGAGGCGATCCGACTTTAGCAGTGTCTGCAAAATCAACAATTTTGCATCAAAGCCAACCAACGGTGGCAAGCCTGCCAACGAACACATCAGTAGCAAGAGCAAGGCTGCCATCCAGGGGCTGCGGCGATTCAAGCCCTTGAGGTCGCTGATGTCTTCGCACTCGTGACCTTCGCGAGACATCAACATCATCAAGCCGAATGTTGCCAGCGTGGTCAACACATAGGTCAGCATATAAAACAAGGCCGAGCCATACGACTCAGTATCAAACTGCTTGTCACCGTCTAGTGAACCCGACGCCAAGCCCAACAAGATGAAGCCCATATGCGAGATCGTCGAGTAGGCCAACATCCGCTTAAAGTTTGTCTGCATGATGGCAGTCAGGTTACCAATCGCTAGCGACAGGAAGGCCAAAATCAGCAACATGGGTTGCCAGTCGGTAGTCAAGTCTCCCAAACCCACTACCAAAATACGCAAAGTAATCGCAAAGGCCGCCAGTTTGGGCGCCGCTGCCAACACCAGGGTGACAGCCGTTGGTGAACCTTGATACACATCGGGCACCCACATATGAAACGGCACTGCGCCCAACTTAAAGGCCAGACCCGCCACCAAAAACACTACGCCGAAGGTGAGGGGCAGATAATCGATCTGACCCGAGTTCACTGCATCAGCAATGTTACGCAAATCAAGATTACCGGTGGCACCGTACAACATCGACATGCCGTACAACATAAAGCCTGAGGCCAGGGCACCCAGAACAAAATATTTCATGGCGGCTTCGGTTGACTGCGCATGATCACGACGAATCGCAACGAGTGCGTAGAGCGCCAAAGACATCAACTCAAGACCCAGATAAATGGTCAAAAAGTTTCCGGCTGAAATCATCACCATTTGCCCAAGCAAGGCAAACAGCACCAACACATAAAACTCGCCGCCGCGCAGCATATCGCGCGTCTGCATGTACTCACGGCCATAGACCAGCGTGAGCGCTACCGCGAGGTACGAGGCCATTTTTAACAAATGCGCCAACGGGTCAGCGATATACATCCCGAAGAATGTTTCACCCACCAAACCCATGTTCCATTGCCAAAAGGAGACCGCTGCCAACACAGCGAGAGTCACCAAAGACAAACCATAGGCCAATGTGCGACGCGCACCACTGCTCAGTGCATCCAGGATCAGGATGACCATGCCCATCACTGTCAGAATAATTTCTGGTGCGGCCAGGCCGAAATCGAATTGAGATTGCATCATGGCGGGGCTTACAGTTTTGAATTGGATACGTGTTGCAACAGGGCCTCGACTGAGGTGTGCATCACATCAGTAAAGGGCTTGGGATGAATACCCATATAGAGCACGGCAAGCGCCATGATCCCTAGAATGAAAAATTCGCGATTCGACAGATCTTTCAAATCACGCACGTGATCATTGGCCACATCACCAAACGCAACCCGTTTGACCATCCAGAGAGAATATGAGGCCCCAAGGATCAGAGCAGTTGCCGCCAACAAACCGATCCAGAAATTGAACTGCACAGCACCCATGATGACCATGAATTCGCCCACAAACCCACTGGTTGCCGGCAAACCCGCATTGGCCATCGAGAAAAATACAAAGAACGTCACGAAGCGCGGCATCGTGTTAATCACGCCACCGTAATCAGAGATCTGTCGGCTATGCATCCGGTCGTACAACACGCCGATGCATAAGAACATCGCTGCCGAGACAAAACCGTGCGACACCATCTGCACAATCGCACCCTCAACGCCGGCTGTGTTGAAGATAAAGAAGCCCAGCGTCACAAAACCCATGTGCGCGACCGACGAATAGGCCACGAGCTTTTTCATATCATCTTGCACAATCGCAACCATGCCGATATAGATCACGGCGATCAACGATAAGGTAATGATGATGCCTGACATCGCCACTGACGCATCAGGCACAATCGGTAGCGATAATCTTAAAAAGCCATAGGCGCCAAGCTTCAGCATAATGGCTGCCAGCACCACCGAGCCGCCAGTCGGCGCCTCGACGTGCGCATCGGGCAACCAAGTGTGCACTGGCCACATCGGCACTTTGACGGCAAAGGCGGCCAAGAACGCAAAGAAAATGAAAACCTGTGGCGTGTAAGCCAGCGGCAAATCGTGCCAGGTTTGAATATCAAACGAACCACCGGCTTCGTTCCAGAGATATAAAAACGCAACCAAGGTCAGTAACGAACCCATTAACGTGTACAAGAAGAACTTGAACGCAGCGTAGACGCGATTCGGACCACCCCACACACCTACGATGATGTACATCGGGATGAGCGTGGCTTCAAAGAAGATATAGAACAACAGGCCGTCCATCGCGACGAACACACCGATCATCAAGCCTGACAAAATCAAGAAGGCGGCCATGTATTGCGCGATCCGCGAGGTGATGACCTCCCAGCCAGCCAAGACAACGATGATCGTAATGAACGCGGTCAACAGTACAAACCACAACGAGATGCCGTCAACGCCCAGGTGATACATCACCGCAAAGGCCGGGATCCAAGGTTTTTCAACGACAAACTGCATCGCAGCTGTTGTGCTGTCAAAGCCCGTGTAAAGAGGAATCGTGACAAAAAAGCTCAACAAGGCGCTAATCAGCGAAAGATTACGCGTCAGCGCCGGACGTTCGTCGCTACCCACCGCCAAAATCAACAAGCCGCAGACGATTGGAACAAAAATCGCAAACGTGAGCCACGGAGTCGTAAAAGAAGCCATCTCGCTTGTCATTATTTAGTACCAAAGATAACGTAGGTGATCGCGACCAACAGGCCGATGATCATCGCAAAGGCGTAGTGATAGATGTAGCCCGTCTGAAAACGACGGGTCGCAGCTGCCAACGCACCCACTAATTTTGCCGAGCCATTGACCAAGAGGCCATCGATCAAACCCCGATCGCCACGTTGCCAAAAACTGGTGCCGAGTGCGCGCAAACCACGCGCCAAGACTTGCTCGTTGAACCAGTCAAAGAAGTACTTGTTTTCAAGAATCTTATTCACGAACGCTAGGTTCGACTGGATTGCGGCAGGGACTTTAGGATTAATCAAGTAGCAGTACCAAGCCACCACTGCGCCCGCCACGACTAGCCAGAAGGGCACGGTGCTAAAGGCATGCAAGCCATACCCCACCCAACCGTGAACGTGATGCCACTCTTTAGCCAACTCTGCCATCGCAGGGTGCCCGGTGAGAATGACGATCGAGTCTTTAAAGTATGTGCCAAACAGCAAAGGATCAACCGCAATCGCACCGATAATGATAGAAGGGATGGCCAGCAAGACCAAGGGCAAGGTCACCACCCAAGGCGATTCGTGCGGTTTACCGCCGTGGTGACCATGAGCATCGTGAGCATGAGCATCGCCGTGAGCGCCGTGATCGTGACCATGATCATGCGCGTGATCATGATCGTGACCACACGCGGCATGAGCGTCGTGCCCAGGCGCAGTGCCGTGAGTCGCAAAGCGCTCTTTGCCATGAAACACTAAAAAGTAGACACGGAAAGAATAGAGCGAGGTCACAAACACACCAATCAAGGTGGCGTAATGCGCAAAACTCGCACCCCACACGTTCGCTGAAGCGGTCGCTTCGATGATGTGCTCTTTAGAGTAAAAGCCCGAGAAAAACGGCGTGCCGACCAAGGCCAGTGTGCCAATCAAAAAGGTAATCCACGTGATGGGCATGTACTTACGTAAACCACCCATATTGCGAATATCTTGGTCGTGATGCATGCCGATAATGACCGAGCCTGCACCCAAAAACAACAAGGCTTTAAAGAAAGCGTGTGTCATGAGGTGAAAGATTGCAACCGAGTAGGCAGACGCACCCAGCGCGACCGTCATGTAACCGAGTTGCGATAAGGTTGAGTACGCCACGACACGCTTGATGTCATTTTGGATGATACCCAGAATACCCAAGAACAACGCCCCGACCGCACCGATCACGATGATGAATGAGAGAGCTGTATTTGACAGTTCAAAGAGGGGCGAGAAACGCGCCACCATAAAGATCCCTGCCGTCACCATTGTTGCCGCGTGAATCAGTGCCGAGATCGGTGTGGGGCCTTCCATTGAGTCGGGCAGCCAAGTGTGCAGGGGAACTTGCGCTGACTTACCCATTGCACCGATAAACAAGCAAATACAAGCGACGGTCAGCAACATCCAGTCTGTGCCGGGCAAGGTCAAGGTCGCCAGCTTATCGGCTTGCTTAAACAGGTCGCCGTAATGCATCGTGCCGGCGTAGGCGAACAGCAAGCCGATACCAAGCACAAAACCAAAGTCACCCACGCGGTTGACTAAAAAGGCCTTCATGTTGGCAAAAATCGCAGTCGGCTTGGTGTACCAAAAGCCAATCAACAAATACGATACCAGGCCGACGGCCTCCCAGCCAAAAAACAGCTGCACCATGTTGTTAGCCATGACCAGCATCAACATCGAGAAGGTAAACAAAGAGATGTAAGCAAAGAAACGCTGATAACCCGGATCTTCAGACATGTAGCCGATCGTATAGATGTGGACCATCAGCGACACTGACGTCACCACGACCATCATGAGCGCTGACAGCGGATCAATCAGAAAACCAATTTCTAATTTTGCCTGGCCTAACATAGTCCAGGTGTACACCGTGCCATCAAAGGTGTGGCCATTGAGCACATCTTTCAGCACCAGAACAGAACCGATGGCCGACACGGCAACCAGCGCGATGGTCAGAAGATGCGAGTTGCGACGACTAACCTGACGCCCCAAAAAGCCAGTACCAAACAAACCAGCAAGGATCGCGCCTAACAAAGGCGCGAGTGCGATGGTCAGATAGAGAGAGGGTGAGCTAAACATATTGTTCCGTGATCCGATCAGCCCTTCAGGCTATCAAGTTCGTCTACGTTAATGGTGCTGAGGTTGCGAAACAGCAGCACTAAAATCGCCAGGCCAATTGCGGCCTCGGCGGCTGCAACCGTCAGAATAAAGAACACGAACACCTGACCCGCCGCATCACCCATCCAAGTTGAGAAGGCAACAAAGTTCATGTTCACGGCCAAAAGCATTAACTCAACCGACATCAACAACACAATCAGGTTGCGACGATTCAAAAAAATCCCGAACACACCAATCGCAAACAAAATGGCGCCCAGCACTAAAAAGTGCGGTAGGGTCAAGGTCATCATGTTTGATCTCCTTTGGCGTTCACAGCCTCTTGACTTGGCAAGTTGACCAGGCGGACCCGATCTTTGGCGCGTACACGCACTGAGGCGCCCGGATCGTTATATTTCACGTCGCGACGTTTACGCAGGGTCAACGAAATCGCGGCGATCATGCCGACCAGCAAGAGCACTGCGCCGATTTCGACTGCGTAGGCATATTCGGTGTACATCGCTTCGCCCAAGGTGCGAGCGTTGTTGTAGTCGCTTCCCATGTCTGCGGCCGGGCCGACCTGCCCCCACGAGGTTGCCAACACAAACGACATCTCTGCCACCATGATCAAACCAACGACCAGACCCATGGGCAAATAGGTTTTGATCTCGGTGCGAAGTCCTTCCATCTTGACATCAAGCATCATCACGACAAACAAAAACAGCACCATCACCGCGCCCACATACACCAACACGAGCAGTAGCGCTAAAAATTCAGCACCCAGCAACATCCAGATCATTGCGGCATTTGCAAACGCCAAAATCAGATGCAGCACAGCAGTGACTGGGCTTGTGGCGGTAATGACACGAAACGCCGCCACCACCAACACCAAAGCCAACACATAGAACAGGATAGTTGTAAACATCATTTCTTTTAGGCCTCGGCCATATCAACGATAAGGCGCGTCAATTGCGCGATTGCGGGCGATATCTTCTTCGTAGCGATCACCCACCGCCAACAGCATGTCTTTTGTAAAATACAGGTCACCGCGTTTTTCGCCGTGGTACTCGTGAATATGCGTTTCAACAATTGAATCGACAGGGCAGCTTTCTTCGCAAAAGCCACAAAAAATACATTTCGTCAGATCGATGTCATAACGCGTGGTACGGCGCGAGCCATCTTCGCGCTGTTCAGACTCGATCGTGATGGCCAACGCTGGGCAAACGGCTTCACACAACTTGCAGGCAATGCAACGCTCTTCGCCGTTGGGATAACGACGCAACGCATGCAAGCCACGAAAGCGTGGTGACTGTGGTGTTTTTTCAAGCGGATAACGCAAGGTAATTTTGCGCTTGAAAAAATACTTACCCGTCAGCTTCATGCCCTTGAGCAACTCAAGCAGCATCAAACTACCAAAAAAATCTTTAATCGCTTCCATACATGCCTTTTCTGTCTAGCCGCACTTAGTTCCAGATATTCCAGGGCGTCTGCATCCAGATCGCCACAACGACTAACCACACGCCGGTGAGCGGGATGAAGATCTTCCAGCCCAAGCGCATGATCTGATCGTACCGATACCGCGGAAACGACGCGCGAAACCAGATGAACAAAGAAACTACTACAAAGGTTTTAAGACCCAGCCACAACCAGCCTGGTATCCAAGTCAGCGGTGCGATCTCGATGGGAGCCGCCCAACCGCCCAAGAACATAATCGCAGCCATACACGACAAGAAAATCATGTTTGCGTATTCGCCCAAGAAAAACAGCGCAAACGCCATGCCCGAATATTCGACCATATGACCTGCCACGATTTCGGATTCGCCCTCAACCACGTCAAACGGATGACGATTGGTTTCAGCGACTGCCGAGATCACATAGATCACAAACAGGGGCAGTAAAGGTAGCCAGTTCCAGGACATGAAATTGATACCGTGATCGGCAAACCAACCGCGCGTTTGCACATTGACGATTTCGGTCATGTTCAAACTACCCGACACCAGCAACACTGTTACCAGTACAAAGCCAATTGCGAGTTCGTAAGACAACATTTGTGCCGAAGCACGCATGGCTGCCAAGAAGGCGTATTTTGAGTTTGAGGCCCAGCCCGCCACGATCACGCCATAGACACCGATCGAGGTAATCGCCATGACATACAGCAAGCCTGCGTTGACGTTGGCTAACACCAGTTCTGGCCCAAAGGGCACCACAGCCCAAGCTGCTAAAGCGGGCATCAACGTCACCACAGGTGCCAAGATAAACAAAATCTTGTTCGCCTGGCTTGGTACGATGACTTCTTTGGTGAGCAGTTTGAACACGTCTGCAAAAGGTTGCAACAAGCCTTTGAAGCCGACCCGATTCGGGCCCAGACGAGTGTGCATAAAGCCAATCATCTTGCGTTCCCAGTAGGTCAGATACGCGACGCACAAAATAATCGGCACTGCGATCACTAAAATCTTGACCAAGGTCCAAAGCACTAACCAGACCGTCGGGCCAAGCAAGTCGACCCCAAAAGTTTCAAGAGCGTTTAGCCATTGCATCAGGAACGCTCCACACTAAGTTGTCCAAACGCACCACCCAGTGCGGCGGTTTGTTCAAAGCCTGCCGCAATGCGCACAGCACCGAGTGCCAGCGTGTTGTCTTGCTCAGCTGCCAACACGACCTGCCCCGTTGCTGCTTTGACAAGCACTTGAGTGCCCTGCACCACGCCCAACTGCGCAAGGGTGCTGGCATGCATGCGCGCTACCGGGGTGCGCGAGGATGCTGACTCTTGTAAGGCAGGGGCACGACGCACTATCGCGTCAGTACGAAAGATTGGCACATCGGTGACACGCTCGAGCGCCATGCCAGCATGACTGGCAGCTGCAGATGTCGTTTGAGCAGCAGCGCCCGAAGCCAAGGCGCTGAACTCGCCTTGTAATTGATTAGATAAGCGACCCGTTACACCACCCGACAAGACTGCATCGCGCACCGACTCTGAAGACTCGTCATCAAAACCAGCCAAATGCAACACGTTGCCCAGCACGCGCAAGACTTTCCAGCCGGGGCGTGTTTGACCGCGCGGCGTGACTGTACCTTTAAAACTTTGTGCCGAACCCTGAGCGTTGACAAACGTACCCGAGGTTTCAGTAAACGGTGAAATCGGCAACATCACATGGGCCCAGTCGCGCGCACCTGTTGCGAATGGCGTCAGCGCGACTGCAAATTGCGCCGACTTTAACGCCGCAAGCGCTTGCGCACCTTGATCCACATCTAACAAGGGCTCAGCATGCAAGACCACATAGGCCTTCAAGGGCTCAGCAAACATTGCCGCCGCTGTTTTGCCACCTTTAACAGGTACAGCACCCGCCAAATAACCACCAACCGTATTGGCACCAGCCGTTAAAAAGCCCAACTGACCTGCGGCCAACTGCGCGATCAGTTGAGCATGTGCTGCAATACGCGCAGCATCAGGAGCGTTCACCGCAGTGCTACCGAGCAACACTGCTACACGCTCGCCCGAAGCCAAACTTGCCGCAACCTGTTCGGCCTGCACGCTTGGTTGAACCGTTGACAGCCCAGACGGGATATCGCTAGATTTTGCTTTGGCCAAGGCCACGACCACTTGAGCCAGCGTATCAGCCAAGGCGCTTGGCAAGGTTGTTGCACGCGCCGTGAGATTAAACAAGGTATCATCGCCGGCGGTATCTATCGACGACACTTGTGTGCCGCGCTTAACAGCCTGCCGCAAACGTTGCGCCATCAGCGGGTGATCTTTACGCAAGAACGAACCCACCACCAACACGCGGTCAAGCGTATCAAGCGCGTTGATCGTCATGCCTAGCCATGGGGCGCCCGTCAACGCGGCGTCAAACCCTGAGTCAGTTTGACGCAACCGAAAATCGATATTCTCAGAACCTAAGCCGCGTGTCACGCGAGCGAGTAATGCCATTTCTTCGAGCGTCGCGTATTCGCTGGCAAGCGAACCAATTTGTGCAGCACCCGACGCATCACGCACTTGCATCAAACCGTGCGCCACTGCCTGCAAGGCATCTGACCAAGAGGCCTCGCGCCACTGGCCGTCGGTACCCTTGACCATTGGGGTTGTCAGGCGATCTTCGTTTAAACCTTCGTACGAGAAGCGATCGCGATCGCTAATCCAACATTCGTTCACCTCTTCATTTTCGAAAGGCACGACACGAATGACTTGATCACCCTTGACTTGCACTACCAAATTTGCACCCAAACTATCATGCGGCGACACCGAGCGTCGGCGCGCGAGCTCCCAGGTACGGGCTTGATAGCGGAAAGGCTTTGACGTCAGCGCACCCACCGGGCACAGGTCAATCATATTGCCAGATAATTCTGACTCGACGGCGCGCCCAACGAAGGTGGTGATCTCAGAGTGCTCGCCCCGGCCAACCATGCCAAGCTCCATGACACCGGCGATCTCTTGGCCAAAGCGCACGCAACGGGTGCAATGAATACAGCGCGACATTTCTTCGGCCGACACCAAAGGGCCCAAGTCTTTATGAAACACCACACGCTTTTCTTCTTGGTAGCGCGAGGTTGAACCACCATAGCCTACAGCGACGTCTTGCAACTGACACTCGCCGCCCTGATCACAAATGGGGCAATCAAGCGGATGATTAATCAGCAAGAACTCCATCACGCTTTTTTGTGCCGCCACCGCGCGCTCTGAGCAGGTATGCACCACCATGCCGTTAGTCACGGGCGTGGCACATGCTGGCATCGCTTTAGGCGCTTTCTCGACCTCAACCAAACACATGCGGCAGTTTGCCGCGACGGTCAATTTTTTGTGATAACAAAAGTGCGGCACATAGACGCCGAGCTTATGCGCGGCATGCATCACCATGCTGCCTTCTTGCACTTCGACTTTCTTGCCGTCGATGGTTAACTCAACCATAACTTTGTCCAGACCTTAAAGATAGGGGGCCACCACACAGCGCTTATGCTCGATGTGGTACGCAAATTCGTCGCGATAATGTTTTAAGAAACCACGCACTGGCATCGCAGCGGCATCACCCAACGCGCAGATCGTGCGCCCCATGATGTTGCCTGCAACTGAATCCAGCAAATCGAGATCTTCAGGGCGACCCTGACCATGCTCGATGCGGTTCACCATGCGGTAGAGCCAACCCGTGCCTTCACGACAAGGGGTGCACTGCCCGCAGCTTTCTTCAAAATAAAAATAAGATAAGCGCAGCAAAGACTTGACCATACAGCGCGTGTCGTTCATCACGATCACGGCGCCCGAGCCCAGCATCGAGCCGGCCTTTGAGATCGCGTCGTAATCCATGGTGGTGTCCATCATGATGTTGCCTGGGATCACCGGTGCACTTGACCCGCCAGGGATCACTGCCTTAAGTGTTGAACCACCACGCATGCCACCTGCAAGTTCTAACAGTTTAGAAAAGGGTGTACCTAAAGGGATTTCGTAGTTACCGGGGCGCTCGACGTCACCGGTAATCGAAAACAACTTGGTGCCACCATTGTTTGGCTTGCCAACTTCAAGATACGCTGGGCCACCGTTGCGAATAATCCAGGGGACCGCTGCAAAGGTTTCAGTGTTGTTGATGGTTGTGGGCTTGCCATACAAACCAAAGCTGGCCGGAAAAGGCGGCTTAAACCGTGGCTGACCTTTTTTACCCTCAAGCGATTCAAGCAATGCGGTTTCTTCGCCGCAGATATAGGCACCGTAGCCATGAAACGCATGCAGTTGAAAATTAAATTGCGAACCTAGGATGTTGTTTCCAAGCATGCCGGCGGCACGTGCTTCATCCAACGCCTCTTCGAAGCGATCGTACACCTCAAAGATTTCACCATGGATATAGTTATAGCCAACTGAAATACCCATCGCGTAAGCCGCAATGGCCATGCCTTCAATCACGCTGTGCGGATTCAAGCGCAAAATATCGCGATCTTTAAAGGTGCCCGGCTCGCCTTCGTCAGAATTGCAAACCAAATATTTTTGGCCTGGAAATGTGCGGGGCATGAAGCTCCATTTCAGGCCAGTCGGAAACCCTGCACCGCCACGACCACGTAATCCTGAGGCCTTGACCTCAGCGATGACTTCTTCTTGGGTCATGCCTTGCGTCAAAATCTTACGCAAGGCTTCGTAACCACCACGCTTAACGTAATCGGCCAAACGCCAGTTGTTGCCATCTAAGTCGGCCATAATTTGCGGGCCAAGATGACGGCCATGTAACCCCATTGAGTTAGGCAAGTCATTGTCGGGTGCCGCAACCAAACCTTGTGAATACTTTTGAAGAATAGCGCTCACGCTTTCAGACATCACTGCACTCATTCAGCTTCTCCACGCGCAGCGTCAGCCAACTCGCCAAGCATCGCATCAATTTTTTCAGGTGCCATCCGCACACACATATGTTTGTTGTTCACAATCAGCACTGGTGAATCACCGCAGGCGCCCATGCACTCGCCTTCAATCAACGTAAACAATCCGTCAGGCGTTGTTTCACGAAAACCTATGCCGAGTTTTTTCTTGAGATAGTCGGCCGTAAAGTCGCCATCACGCAGCGCACAAGGCAAATTGGTACACACCGTCAGCTTGAACTTACCCACGGGGCGCACGTCAAACATATTGTAAAAAGTCGCGTTTTCTTGCACAGCGATAGCGGGCTGGCCAAGGTAGTCGGCCACGTCTTGAATCACTTCGGGCGACACCCAGCCTTGCTCGTCTTGCGCAATAGCCAGCGAGGCCATGATGGCAGACTGCTTTTGATCAGCCGGATACTTGGCGATCTCGCGGTCGATTCTTTTGTAAGCCTGTTCAGAGAGCAACATTTTTTAAATCCGGTATGAGCGATGTGGCAACAATTAGCGGTCGATCTCGCCAAACACAATATCTTGGGTACCAATAATGGTCACAGCATCAGCAATCATGTGACCACGTGACATTTCGTCGAGTGCCTGTAAATGCACAAAGCCAGGCGCACGAATTTTTAAACGGTAAGGCTTGTTGGCGCCATCAGACACCATGTAAATTCCAAACTCACCTTTAGGATGCTCGATCGAAGCATAGGCCTCGCCCGCTGGCACGCTAAAGCCTTCGGTAAACAGTTTGAAGTGATGGATGAGCTCTTCCATGTTTGACTTCATGCCGGTGCGTTGCGGCGGCGAAACCTTGTGGTTATCGAGCATCACAGGGCCCGGATTACTACGCAGCCACTGCACACATTGTTGAATGATGCGATTACTTTCGCGCATTTCAGCCACGCGCACCAAGTAACGATCATACGAATCGCCATTGACACCGACGGGTATATCAAACTGCAAACGATCGTACACCTCGTACGGCTGCATTTTGCGCAGATCCCAGGCCACGCCCGAACCACGCAACATCGGGCCGCTAAAGCCCAGTGCCTTCGCACGTTCAGGGTCAACCACACCAATACCGACCAAACGTTGCTTCCAGATACGATTGTCGGTTAACAAGGTTTCGTATTCATCGACACAAGCTGGAAAACGATTGGTAAAGTCTTCGATGAAATCGAGCAACGAGCCTGAGCGGGCATCGTTCATGATCTTAAAATCTTTAGCGCTGCGGTACTGGCTAGTTTTGCCGTACTGAGGCATTGCATCGGGCAAGTCGCGATACACACCACCGGGACGATAGTAAGCCGCATGCAAACGCGCGCCCGACACCGCCTCGTAGCAATCCATCAAATCTTCGCGCTCGCGAAACGCGTACAAAAATACCGCCATGGCGCCCACGTCAAGGGCGTGCGAACCGAGCGACATCAAATGATTGAGCAAGCGCGTGATTTCGTCGAACATCACGCGAATATATTGCGCACGTAACGGTGGCGTGACACCCATCAGTTTTTCAATCGCTAACACGTAAGCGTGCTCGTTACACATCATCGAGACGTAATCCAGACGATCCATGTAAGGCAAGGCTTGCAAAAACGTGCGGTGCTCGGCTAATTTTTCAGTGGCACGGTGCAACAAACCGATATGTGGATCAGCGCGCTGAATCACTTCACCGTCAAGCTCAAGCACCAGGCGCAACACACCGTGTGCAGCGGGGTGTTGGGGGCCAAAATTTAGCGTGTAGTTTTTAATTTCAGCCATGATTAACGCCCTATTCCGTAGCCGTCTTCGCGAATCACACGCGGAATAATCTCGCGCGGCTCAATCGTAACGGGTTGATAGACCACACGGCCTTGCTCAGGGTCGTAACGCATTTCAACGTTGCCATACACCGGAAAATCTTTACGAAACGGATGACCGATGAAGCCATAGTCAGTCAGAATACGACGCAGATCAGGATGGCCTTCAAACACAATGCCAAACAAATCGAACGCTTCGCGCTCAAACCAGTTGACACTCGGCCACACATTAACCAACGAGTTGAGCAACGGAAACTCAGCATTTACGGCGTAGGTGCGAACACGCAAGCGCCAGTTGTGCGTGAGCGACATCAAGTGTGCCACCACAGCAAAGCGCCCTGCAGGCACCAAGGCTGTTTGAGGTGCTTGCCCAACGCGGCCAGCGCCATAGGTGAGGTAATCAACGCCGCACAAATCCACGCACATCTCGAACTGCAAAGAAGGCTCGTCACGTAAGCGTAAACAGGTGACTTCCCACTGCTCGGCTGCAATCTCAAGCGTGATTTCGTCGGTTGATAACGTGAGCTGAGCCTGCTCACCGAGCAGTGTCACGAGTTGTTGCTGCAGGTTTTCTAGCCTGGACATGTGTTTTTAAGCCTGATTAAACCGATACACAAATGTTCATGAGTGCATCGTCTTGATTTAACGAGCGATGGTATTGGTTTGACGAATTTTGTTTTGCATTTGCAACAGGCCATAGACCAAGGCCTCGGCCGTTGGGGGACAGCCCGGCACATAGACATCAACCGGAACAATGCGATCACAGCCACGCACCACAGAATATGAATAGTGATAGTAGCCACCACCATTGGCGCAAGAACCCATCGACACGACCCAACGCGGCTCAGGCATTTGATCGTAGACCTTGCGTAAGGCTGGAGCCATTTTGTTACACAGCGTGCCCGCCACAATCATCAGATCAGATTGACGTGGGCTTGGTCGAAAAATGATACCGAACTGGTCAAGGTCGTAACGCGCCGCGCCAGCGTGCATCATTTCGACTGCACAGCAAGCCAAGCCAAAAGTCATTGGCCACATCGAGCCCGTCTTTGCCCAGTTGATAAATTTGTCAGCGCTCGTGGTGACAAAACCTTGCTTCAAAATGCCATCAATTGCCATGTGTCTCTTCGCTGCATTGATCGTTGGGATTTATTCCCAGTCAAGCGCGCCTTTTTTCCACTCGTAGATGAAACCAACGGTCAAGATCGTTAAAAAGATCATGACTGTCACGAAGCCAACCATTCCGACGGCGCCATTGGCAATTGCCCACGGAAATAAAAATGCGATTTCTAAATCGAACAAGATGAACAAAATGGCCACAAGGTAGTAGCGCACGTCAAATTTCATTCGAGAATCACCAAAAGCTTCGAAGCCGCACTCGTAAGGCGAAAGCTTTTGCGCATCGGGGCGATTTGGGCCGATCAAAGAACCCGCCGCAATCAGGGCAAAGCCAATCAGGCTACCCACTACGATGAAGAGTAAAACTGGAAAGTATTGTTGCAGATTCATCCAGACGTCTCGGCAGTTACACAAACCCTAAGAGTATACACCGGCGCTAGCGGGTTTTTACCTAAAAGCCCTCTGGATAATGAAAAACGGGCCACTCAAAGAGTGGCCCGTTTTAATTTTGTACATCACCAAGCTAACCGAAGTTAGCTTGTACTCTAAGCGGTTGCTTAGAATGCGTGACGCAGACCAACAGTACCTGTGTTGCCTGACAAACCGGCGATACCTAGGTAGTTGTTGACGTATGAATAAATTGCATAAACGTTGGTGCGGTTGGTGAACTTGTATGAGTAACCAAGACCCCAAGTTAACTGAGTTGCACCACCAACATCGGCAACAACACCGGTGTGTGACAAACCTTGGTATGCAACACTCACTGTGCCGTTTGCGCCAACTGGAGCAGACGCGTTGATGTTCCAAGCGTTAGTGCCAGCACCTTCAGCAAACACGATACCACCGTTGGCGAACGGGTTAACGATGTCAGACGAAACGCTTGAAGTTGCAGCGCCGTTGATCAAACCGCCACGAACTTGGTTGTATGCAGCACCAACTTTAACAACTTTGGCATCGTAAGCACCAGCAACAATCCACGATGTCACTTTTGTGCCATTTTGGCCAGCGACTGTGTTATTTGCAGGAGTGAACTGGTCATACACACCAGTGACATAGATGCCACTGTTTGTGTAGCTAACAGCGCCCGAAATGTTGCGCATGTTGTTGCCAGTGTCAAACGAGCTACCGACTGCTGTATCAGCTGAAGTACCGCCGGTTGCAGCTTGCTTCAACGTTGTCAAGCCAGTGTTGAATGAGTATTGAGCACCAACCTTGAAACCTGACATGGTAGGTGACTGATACATCAACATGTTGCTTTGACGAACAGCAGTGATGCCCATTACGCCAGAAATGTTGATGATTGGAGCGTTAACACCGAAGGCGCTATCAATCGGGCCACCGGCAAATTTAAATGCCAAGTTCAATTGACGACCGATGTCAAAACGGCCCCAGGCGTTGTTTTGCAAACCAACGATTGCAGCACGTTGCCATGTGCCGAATGAACCAGCTGAGCCGTCGTTCACGTTAACTTGACCTTCCAAGTTCCAGACAGCTTGGTTGCCTGAGCCGAGGTCTTCAACACCGCGGACGCCAAAGCGTGAAGTTGACTGACTACCAGTCTGAACAGCGATGCTGCTCGTCGAAATGTCAACTTTGCTGAATGGACCTGAAGACAGGTTCCAGTTTTGGTAGCGAACGCCACCGTCTAACACACCGTACAAGGTGACTGATGATTGAGCCGATGCGGCACCAGCAAAGCCGGCTAACAGGGCGGCAGCGAGCAGAGTCTTTTTCATTTAAGAAATCTCCGTAAATTTGAGTGACAAGAGCAACAAACGGATGTTTTGTTCGCTGCCCCCCTAACTCCGCTAAGGGAAGTTGACGCTATTGCATCAAAAAACCGGGGCTGTGGCTATGATTCTCGACATAAACCTGCCACAGAGGGGGTGTTTTGTTGGCTTAGTGCAACGTTTTGGGCTTTTTAAGTTAAATAACCTAGGGTTTACCCTATTTTTTTAACGCTCACTAAAAAACATGGCGTAAACCAACAGAAACCGTGTTGCCAGACAAACCAGGGTTGTTTTGGTAATTGTTCACATAGCTATAAAAAGCGTAAACATTGGTGCGCGCACTAAACTTATACGAGTAGCCCAAACCAAACGTACTTTGTGTTGCACCACCCACATCGTCCACAGTGCCCAGGATAGACATACCCTGATAACCGGCCATCACGGTGCCGTTTGCCCCAACAGGGGCCGTCACGTTAATGTTCCAGGCGTTCGTACCCGCGCCGGAGGCAAACACCACACCGCCATTTGCCATGGTGTTGGTGATATCGCTTGAAACAGAAGACATACTTGCACCATTAATCAGGCCGCCGCGCACTTGGTTGTAGGCCACCCCCACTTTAATGATTTTGGCATCATAGGCAGCGCCCGCGATCCACGAGTTCACATCAAGGCCGCTATTTCCGGCAAGCGTGTTGTCCGCAGGGATGAACTTGTCGTAGACAAAGGTGACATATAGCCCGCTGTTGGTATAACTCAACGCAGCTGAGTAATTACGTAAGTTATTGCCCGTCTCAAAGGCGCTTCCGCTCGCCGAATCCGAGGCGACACCGCCCGTTTCGAGCTGACGATGGGAAGTCAAGCCGGTATTAAACGAATACTGCGCACCCAATTTAAGCCCCGATATGCTGGGCGATTGGTACATCAACATATTGCTTTGACGCACCGCAGTTACTCCCATCACGCCCGAAATATTGATAATTGGCACGTTGACGCCGAACGCGCCGTCAATCTGAGCACCCGCAAATTTAAAGGCTAGATTCTGCTGACGACCGAGGTCAAACTGGCCCCAAGCGCTGTTACGCAGGCCGATGGTTGACTGACGTTGCCACGTCGAATATGACCCCGAGCTGCCGTCTTGCACGTTCACTTGGCCCTCAAGCACCCAAACGGCCTGATTGCCCGACCCAAGATCTTCAATCCCCTTGACGCCAAAACGTGAGGTTGACTGCGTACCAGACACTACTGCAATGCTACTGGTGTCAACGTCTGATTTCGCAAGTGGGCCGGCCGACACGCGCCAGTCTTGATAGCGCAGGCCGCCATCCAACACACCGTACAAGGTCACTGCCGATTGCGCTGAGGCCATGGCCGTGAAAGCGCTGAACAAGGCAGTAGAGAGCAGAACGTTTTTCAATTGAAAACTCCTTCATTCGTAAAAGTTGAACTACAAACATTAGGATCGCAAACCGTTTCGTCACCAAACGCAGCGTGAAAACCGCTAAGGTAGCGAGGGCAAATTGAGGATGAGACGATGTTGACGACATATGCCTGAGCCAAACGCTATCCACTGATAAATACTATCCACTCATTGTTAAATCTTTGGGTCAGCGGTGTTAATCTCAAAAAAATTGCCGCTTCACGAAGCTATTGGATCCCTCAAACCGACAGCTCCTCGACATAACCCAGCTACAAGAAGAAGCCGAGCTAACAGCCGAGACTTACCCATGACTTCAAGCGCCAGCACCTCACCCCACCTGAGCCTAGATGAGTTTTTGCTACTGTTAGATACCCACCACCCCTTTGCAAAGGTGCTTGGCATCCAAATTTTAGAGATTGGGCATGGCACGGCCACGCTATCGTTGCCTCCCAACCCCAGCTTTCAGCGCTTAGGGGGCATTGTGGCGGGCCCCATGCTCATGGGGCTAGCGGATTTGGCCATGTATGCGGCTGTGGTCGGGGCCACGGGCAACGCCGAGGCGGTTACCGCCAGCCTCACCATCAACTTTATGCGCAAAAGCCCCCCAGGAACGATTTACGCACATGCACGGGTGCTCAAGACAGGCCGCCTCTGCGCGGGCGACGTCACGCTTACGGGCGAGGGAGGCAACGAACCCCTTGCGCACAGTGTCAGCACTTGGTCATTACCCAAGGTGTAATCCAGAGTCATCAGAGGGGAACCGGTGTCACCTCAAGAAGAGCCAGCGAGGAGCGCCCGAGAAAAAATCAAGCAAGTGATTGACAAAGCCCTCACCTGCACCGAAGATAAGCGTTGTCATCGCACCCTACTTCTTCGCGGAGTCTCACATGCACATCACGCGCCTCAACTGCCTCACCTTGCCTAGCTTGACCCGCACGCTATCCATGGCCGCAATCGCCTTGTGCTTACTTGGCCCGACACACAACGCGTTTGCACAAGCCACTGATTCTGCCGACAGCTTTCCCAATCGTGCCGTCAACATAACGGTGACGTTTCCTCCAGGTGGGGGCACTGACATTTTGGCCCGCTTAATTGGCAACGCTTTGGCAGAAACACTGGGTCATGCGGCCGTTGTTGAAAACAAACCCGGCGCGAGCGGTAACGTGGGTTCAAAGTATGTATCTGAGCGCGCCCCTGACGGCTACTCGCTCTTGATGGTCAATAGTTCGTTCGCCATCAACCCTGCCGTGTTTTCGGCGATGCCCTTCGATCCCAAAAAAGATTTCGCACCGATTATCAATGTCGCGTTCATTCCCTCGGTCTTGGTCGTGCCCGCAAACTCACCCTATAAAAATCTGGCCGAGTTATTGACCGCAGCCAAACCTGCCAAAAACGATGTGTCGTACGGGTCATGTGGTAACGGCACACCACAGCACTTAGCCGGAGAGTCTCTCAATATTGAGGCAAAAACCAACATCACCCACATCCCTTATGGCGGCTGCGGCCCCGCACTGAAAGATGTCGTGGGCGGTCAAATCCCCTTGGCAATTATCACTGCCTCAAGCGCCATGAGCCTGATTAAAGGCGGTAAGCTTCGCGCGCTGGCAGTCACCTCTGCTCAGCGTTTTGGTCAGTTGCCAGACGTGCCGACAGTGGCTGAGCAAGGCTATGCGGGCTATGAGCTTAGCCAGTGGCATGGCTTGCTTGCGCCGGCGAACACGCCGGTCGCCGTGCAACAAAAGCTCTATGAGGGCATCAACAAGGCTTTACAGTCGCCTGCCGTGAAAGACAAACTCGAAAGCTTGGGCTACACCCGCGCTAACGATGGGCCCGCCGTCTTCAAAAAGATCATTGACGGTGACATCGATAAGTTCGTCAAGCTGGCAAAAGAGATCAAGCTTAAAGTTGACTAACGTTACTTGACCAACAAGACCGGTTGTTTGGCGTGCGCTAAAACACGCTGCGCAACCGAGCCAATTAAAAAGTCGGCAACCGCGCTACGCCCTTTTGACCCCAGCACAATCATGTCGTATTTGCCTTTATCGGCAAAGCTAATAATTTCGCGCGACACATTGCCAATCACAATTGCCATATCGTGCTTGATCCCCGCGGCGTCTAACACCTTCATTGCGGGCTTTAGCTCTTTATCGCTGAGTTCGCGCAAATAATCACTCACGGCCGAGCTACCCACAAAGGCTTTCGCATGACGAATCCCTGCATCGTCGTGCACACTGATTAAAGTCAGTGAATTAGCTTTAGCGGTACTTTGTTCGATTAACTCAATCGCACGCTTAACTGCACGCAGCGCATTTTTTGAACCATCGGTTGCGACTAGTAATTTCATGATCTGCTCCTGAAGGATGACGAGACTTCAGTGTAGGAGCCTGCACCACAAAGCAGCAGAGTCAAAACAGTGGAAGCTTGATTTAGATCAAGAAAGAGAACTTTTGCTGGATACCGCTGCTGCATACCGCTGCTGGATACCGCTCACCACAGTGAATGGGGTAGAGCCGCTTTGACTGAATATCGCTCACCACCATGAATGGTGTAGGGCTGAGTTTTTTGATGGTGCCGACGGCGAGACTCGAACTCGCACAGCTTTCGCCACTACCCCCTCAAGATAGCGTGTCTACCAATTCCACCACGTCGGCACGTGTACTGCGGATACTTTTTACTGCGTAGTACGAGACTTTTTACGACATTGTCTCGTAGGTTTTGCACTGACTGCGTTGAGGTTTTGACGCAGTTTTAGTCAGCGCGAGAGTGTAGCACGCAGAGGCAAACTCAAGCCTCGGCGCGCTAGCAATATTACTTAGCTGCCGGGGCAGGCGTTGCTGGCGCAACGGGTACTGCCGGCGCATTGGCACCTGGAACAACACCTGGGATTGCTGACGCTGGTGCCGCAGGTGCGCTAGGCACACTAGACGCACCTGGCACTGAGTTAGCAGGCGCCGCACCTGGGGTTGCAGGCGCACTGCTTGGCAAACCGGGTACGGCAGACCCCACAGGCGGCGCCACCGGAGCTGTCTGCGAGAAGTTTTGCATAATGCCGGTGTCTTGCCCTTTTGTGCCACGATTTGTGACATAGGCCAAGCCAATGGTACTGATAAAGAACACCACTGCTGCCCACTTGGTCGCACGCGACATAAAGTTCGCAGCACCAGTTGCACCAAAGAGGCTACCAGCCGAGCCACTGCCAAAGGCTGAGCCCATATCGGCACCCTTACCTTGCTGCAGCAACACCAAAGAAATAATGGTTAGCGAAGACAGAATCTGCACAACCAACAAAAGAGTAAACATCCAAGACATTGAGAGACTCCGAAAACTAAACGACTAAACTCATCACTGCAACTGCCGCCTTAAGCCGCAATCGCCAGAAAATCTTCAGCCACTAAAGATGCCCCACCGACTAATGCACCGTCGATATCAGACATCACAAACAAACTGGCGGCATTCGCAGCTTTCACGCTGCCACCATACAAAATTTGAACCTGACCCGCACCAATCGCCTGCAAAGCCGCCCGAATCGCAGCGTGTACCTCTTGCGCCTGCTCGGGCGTGGCGGTACGGCCTGTACCAATTGCCCAAACGGGCTCATACGCAACAACCATTTTATTCACGGCCTCAGCACCTAACGCCAGCACTGGGGCTAATTGCCGCTGAATGACAGCCATCACTTGATTGGCGTCACGTTCTGCCAGTGACTCGCCGACGCACACAACAGGCGTCAGACCAGAGGCTAAGGCAGCTTTGGCTTTATCGGCCACCAGTTGATCCGACTCACCGTGCAAAGAACGCCTTTCAGAGTGGCCAACCAGGGCATAGCGACAGGAAAAATCCTTAAGCATCGCACTAGACACTTCGCCAGTGAACGCACCCTGAGCCTGCGCACTGATATCTTGCGCGCCCCAAGCGACAGCCGAACCTTTTAACGCCTCGCCGGCTTGAGCGAGATAAGGAAAAGGCACACAGACCGCGAGCTGCGTGCCCGAGGCAATCGAGCCGGCGCCTGCGCGTAAGCCTGCAAGCAGCTTGGCATTGTCAGCCAAATTGCCGTGCATTTTCCAGTTACCCATTACCAGGCGCGTACGAGACATCGTCATAGGATACAACCCTGCTGTTTAAACAAAACCAGCGACATACAGTCGGGATAACCCAAGATTGTATCCTGTCACACCGTATTGCGGGAAGTCTTGACCTTATCCCTGACCTTAACCCGTTTTCAGGATGACCTTAGCCCGTTGTCAGGATGATTTTGCCGATTTGTTCGCCGGCTTCCATCATGGCGTGACCTTGGGCGGCTTGCCCAAGCGGCAAGGTCTTAAAAATCACCGGCTTAATCTTGCCAGCAGAGAGCAAAGGCCAAACATGCTTTTGCAAAGCGCGGGCAATCTCGGCCTTAAACGCCACTGGGCGTGGGCGCAAGGTCGAACCGGTAATCGTCAAACGCCGACGCATCAATTCGGATGAGTTGAAGCTTGACTTGCTGCCACCCAGCGTCGCGATCAGGACGATTCGCCCATCATCCGCCAGGCACTTCAGTTCGCGGCCGATATAGTCGCCAGCGACCATATCCAAAATGACATTGACGCCCTTCTTTTGGGTCAAAGCATTCACTTCTTCCACAAAATCCTGAGTCTTGTAGTTGATGCCCTTGACGGCACCTAATGCCTCAACGGCACGCGCACGCTCGTCGCTACCGACGGTGGCATACACAGCATGGCCTAACGCGCTAGCCAACTGCACCGCAGTGGTACCAATGCCGCTTGCGCCGCCATGCACCAACAAACTTTCACCGGCTGCGAGCTGCCCGCGGTCAAATACGTTGCTCCAGACTGTGAAATACGTTTCAGGCAAACCTGCTGCCTCAATCATCGATAAGCCGTGGGGTACTGGCAAACACTGCTCAATGGGTGCAGCGCAGTACTCAGCATAACCACCACCCGCCACCAAGGCGCAGACTTTGTCACCGATTTTGAAACCGCTATTGCCCACATCACCACCCACAATTTCACCGGCCACTTCAAGCCCTGGCAAATCGGTAGTGCCCGGTGGCGGTGCATATTGACCCAGGCGCTGAAACACGTCAGGGCGATTGATGCCTGCGGCCTCAACCTTAATCAACACCTCGCCGCGCCCCGCTTCAGGCACTGGTCTGGTGGTGGGTACCAGCACTTCAGGGCCGCCGGGAGCTGTAATTTCTATTGCACGCATATTGGTCGCCTCAAAACGAATTATCGTAAATCGTTTATTATGCATCCCTTCAAGAAAAGGAAGCGTGGCCGAGCGGTTTAAGGCACCGGTCTTGAAAACCGGCGAGGGTTCACGCCCTCCGTGAGTTCGAATCTCACCGCTTCCGCCAGAATCCGGCTCTACTCGGTTCTACCCCATTAACGGGGGATGAGCAGTATTCAACGACATAGCAGTACCCATCAAACACGGCAAAATACGGGCTCTACGTCAGTCCTCCGCCTTCAGCACGTCTTCTTCGACAAGCGCAAGAATTGCCTTCTGCCTAGCT
>JARXAG010000111.1 GCA_029866055.1 Burkholderiaceae bacterium | reverse complement strand
GCGAGGATGGCACGGGTGGTGTTAGAAAAAAAACGCATGAGTTTCTCCAAGATTTTAGTTGTGTGGTTATACCTGACGATTTAAAAGCGCAAAGTCACCCGCGCAAAAAGGCGGACAAATCTTCAAACAGTGGATTCGTGTGTCGATTCTGTTTGAGGTGAAGCCACGAGGAACTCGACCTTAGGTTAAGTTCAATGCACTTTAGGTTAAGTTCACTGCGTGAGCAAGCCTCAAACAATCATTACATCACGGCTGAAGTACCGCCATCAAGATTCACACTACTACCCGTGACATAACTTGAGGCTTCAGATGAAAAGAAGGCCACGACATTGGCCACCTCTTCAGCGCGGCCGACACGACCCAAAGGCACTTCTTTACCTTGGGCTTCATACAACTGCTCGACCGGGATACCAGCCTTGGCGGCTTTGCGCTCGTGTTGACCGGCGCGAATCAAACCGATACAAACACTATTGACCAAAATGTTGTCAGCCGCAAATTCTTTTGACAAAGCCTTTGTCATAGCCAAGCCCGCCGCACGTGTAACCGTGGTTGGCATCGATTTGGCTTTTGGCTGTTTGGCACCAATGTTGGTCACGTTGATAATTCGGCCCCATTTATTTTTGCGCATTTCTGGGATTGCTAAGCGTGACAAACGAATCGCTGCAAATAGTTTCAAATCAAAGTCAGACTGCCACGCCTGATCGGTGACCGACTCAAACTCACCGGTTGCCGAAGTGCCGGCATTATTGATCAGGATATCAATGCGGCCGTAGGCCTTCAGGGTTTCTTGAATCAGACGGGCGCAATCGGCCTCTTTGCTGACGTCGGCCGAAATCGCCTTGATTTTGCCACCAGCCGCACGGATTTCGCCAGCGACTTGATCTAATAATTCTTGTCCACGGGCAGCGATCACCACGGTGGCACCTTCTTGAGCCAGCTTAGCTGCGCAAGCTTTACCAATGCCTTGTGAACCGCCCGTTACGATGGCGACGCGGTTTGTCAGTTCTAAATCCATTGTGATGTCTCCGTTTTTAGGTCTAAAAGCGTGTTTGTAGGGATATTCTAAAGAGCTAGCTTAACGCGAGCTTAATTCAGCTAGAATCATTGCACAATACACAGGGGCGTGGCTTGAGTCTACAAAGATTCCACCCCACCGAGTGTACGGTCAACGCGCCGATAGCCTTAGAGCGTTTAGATCCTTTTTACCTCCAAATCCCGAGCAACTCATGACGACCTCAACGACACTTGCAAACACCATCGAGCTGATCAAAACTCTGGTTGCCTTTGACACCACCAGTCGCGAATCAAACTTAGGCCTCATTGAGTTTGTGCGCGATCACTTGAAGGGCTTGGGTCTTGCCACCCGTCTGTCTTACGACGCTGAAAGGCGTAAGGCCAATTTGTTCGCAACCCTAGGCGAGCAAAAAACACGCGGTATTGTGCTGTGTGGGCACACTGACGTGGTGCCGGTTGACGGGCAAGCTTGGGATACCGATCCGTTCAAAGCGCATATCGCCGATGGTCGTATTTATGGGCGCGGCGCAGTCGACATGAAAGGCTTTATCGCGGCGTCGTTAGCGATGTTGCCAGCGTATATGAACAGCGAGCTCAAGCAGCCCTTGCATATCGGTTTGACCTATGACGAAGAGGTCGGATGCATTGGGGTGCAAACGCTGATTCGTGATTTGGCTGCTGCCAATATTCATCCGGCAGGCTGCTTTGTCGGTGAGCCAACCCGTATGCAAGTCATGACAGGCCATAAAGGCATGCGCGTGACCCGTTGCCGCGTGCGTGGTTTAGAGGCGCACTCTTCGATGGTGCCTGAGGCGGTCAATGCGATTGAATATGCAGGTCGGTTGATTGAAAAAATTCGCTCGATGTCGGTGCAATTGCAAACGAACGGGCCATTTGATCCCTTGTTTCAAACGCCGCACACTACCATGCAAACAGGCGTGATCAAAGGCGGCACTGCGCCAAATATTGTGGCAAAAGATTGCGAATTCATCTTTGATTGCCGGACCTTGCCACAAGGCAATCCGGACGAGCTGATCAAGCAAGTGCAAGACTATGCTGAGGTGTTAAAAGCCGAGATGCGCAAAATTTCTGCTCAGGCAGATATTGAGTTTGAAACACTTTCGAATTCGGCGCCCCTGTCGACCGATCACGAAGCCCCCATCTCGTATCTGGGTAAGGCGTTGACGCGTAATAACCTGTTGGGTCGCGTATCGTTTGCCACCGATGCAGGTTGGTTGAATCATGCTGGGATCCCCTGCGTGGTGGTCGGCCCCGGCGACATTGCCGTGGCGCACAAGCCCAATGAATTTATCGAGATCAGTCAGCTAGAAGAATGCCTGGTGTTCATGGATCGCTTACGCGAGCGCATGACCCAAGAGGTGTTGTTAGCGTAAGACCCAGACACCGTTCGCCTTGATCTCGTTGTACATGGCGTCTGGGGCGAGATCGATATTGTCGGGCCAAGCGACCGCTCCGCTGTCGATAAAGGCCTGATTAAAAAAATTAAAGTCTTTTAGTGCAGAAAAGACCCCGGTCAGATGACTGGTTTCAAAACGCACCTCGCCCGAGGTGCCATCTGAAAAGCGCACAAGCATCGCAAGAGGCGCGATTATTTTTAAGTCAACGACATCCCAAGGCATCTTGCTCTCATACTAAGGGGTTGATCGGATTCGGCTGTTGCTTTGCGGTGCACAAGTGCCAGTCTATTAAAAGCTCGTTCTGATGTAACTCTGCCCAGTCCAAAACGAGTTCTTGTGCTCTGCGGGGTAGTTTACCGCTGGAAATTGTTAATTCGAGTATATCGACAGTTGCTTTAAATTCAGCGTATTCGACATGAAAATGAGGCGGCACATGATCGTTAAAAAACATGCGTATTGAAATACCGTAAAACGAACTAATTGTTGGCATAGGCACACCCTCTAATACTCAATTTTATTAGAGGGGTATTAAAGAATCTCTATCAAATAGTTACAGAATATTTCGAGATGTAACGGCCACTAAGCAGTCTGTGCGGCGACCTGACGCAGGGCTTGTTCAAAGGCCTCAGCGGGTTGCGCACCTTGCAACAGGTATTGATCATTGATGATCACCGAGGGCACTGAGCTGATCCCTAAGCCGGTATATTTTTGCTGGCGGGCACGCACTTCGGCGTTGAATAAGTTTTGACTTAAGACTTCTTGCGCTCGCGCGGTATCTAAGCCTGCGCGTTTGACGGCATCGATCAGATTATTGTGATCATCCAGGCTCACGGCTAAGGTGAAATAGGTGCCTAGTAATTCGCGCTTGAGGCGATATTGGGCTTGCAAGTCAAGCTCAACTTCGGCCCAATGCAATAAACGATGAGCATTAAACGTGTTGTAAACGTGCTTGCGACCCTCGGGGTGAAAGTCAAAACCCACTGCAGCGGCACGGTCGCGAATGTTTTTTTGATTGACCCGAATTTGTGCTTCAGGCATGCCGTATTTTTCAGTCAAATGTTCGATGACATCCTGGCCACCTTCAGGCATGTGTGGATTGAGCTCAAACGGTTGAAAATGAATCTCGACGTCGAACTCGCCGTTAATATTTTTAAGCGCCTGTTCGATTGCGCCCAAGCCGACCGCACACCAGGGGCAGGCAATATCTGACACATAATCAATCTTGACAGTTTTTTTCATGGCGAAACAACCCTCGGCAGAAGCTCAAACACTATTGAGCTTCGATATTACTGGATGGCGCGAAAAGCCTCGGCCTGTTGGCCGAAGAGGATGTCAATATCACCAAGAGCTGTCAGATTTAGGCGTGGCTGACACGTGATGGATACTTAGGTCAGCGCCAGCGTGTTCGTCTTCTGGATCCATGCGCAGGCCAAGCGTGATTTTGATTAAGCCGTACACAATACAACCACCGATTAGGGCAATCCCAACACCTAGGCCAGTACCAATCAACTGGGCCGATAAACTGACGCCACCCAGGCCACCCAAGGCTTTTTGCCCAAAGATACCGGCGGCGATACCACCCCACACCCCACACAAACCGTGTAAGGGCCAGACGCCAAGAACGTCGTCAATTTTCCAGCGATTCTGTTCGAGCGTAAAGACCAAGACAAACAGTGCACCAGCGACCAAGCCGACCACCAGCGCCCCTAAGGGATGCATCAAATCAGAGCCGGCGCACACAGCCACCAAGCCTGCCAAGGGGCCGTTATAGCTAAAGCCCGCATCGTTTTTGCCAAAGAACCAACCGGCTAAGGTGCCGCCCGCCATGGCCATGAGCGAATTCATCGCGACCAAGCCGCTAATCTTGTCGATGGTTTGCGCGCTCATGACGTTAAAACCAAACCACCCCACCGTCAGGATCCAGGCGCCCAAGGCTAGAAAGGGCACGTTAGAAGGCGGGTGCGCGGCCATACGTCCGTCTTTGCGATAGCGGCCTTGGCGTGCGCCTAGCAGCAAGATGGCGGGCAGGGCGATCCAGCCCCCAACGGCGTGCACAACCACTGAGCCAGCAAAATCGTGAAACTCTTCGCCGCTGAAACTCTTGACCCAAGCTTGGAAGCCAAAGGGATGTTCGGGGTTCCAGACCATGCCCTCAAAAAAAGGATAGACAAAACCCACCAATAAGAAAGTGGCTAACAGCTGGGGATTGAACTTTGCGCGCTCAGCGATGCCGCCAGACACAATCGCGGGGATCGCTGCAGCAAAGGTGAGTAAAAAGAAAAACTTGACGAGTTCAAAACCGCTTTTCGCGGCGAGCTCTTCGGCGCCCATGAAAAAGTTGGTGCCGTAAGCGATTGAATAGCCGATAAAAAAGTAGGCGATGGTTGAGACCGAAAAATCGACCAGAATCTTGACCAGTGCGTTGACTTGATTTTTTTCACGAACGGTACCTAGCTCTAAAAAAGCAAAGCCGGCGTGCATCGCCAAAATCATGATTGCGCCTAATAAAATAAATAGCGCGTCGACACCTGTTTTTATACTGTCCATTTTGGCTCCGAGTCAAAAAATCGCCTATGCCAGGCGTTCAATTTTCTAGCGATACTGTTAAGGTATCGATTCTGGTTGATTCAAAGATGACCCTGCATCACACCGTAAAAATTGACGGCGTATCTTAACTCGACTTAGGGTCAGGTTGGTGCATGTTTAAATTGATTCTGAAAAACAAACACTTATAGAAATGAACCATTTTGGTGCATAACGGCGGATATTAGGAGAACGCATGGCAACTTACGACATTGCAACCATTGAAGGCGATGGCATTGGCCCCGAGGTTTGCGCAGCAACGGTCACCGTCTTAAAAGAGGCGCTTGGCTCAAACCTACTGTCTTTCAATCAGTTTCCTGGCGGGGCATCGCATTACGTCAAAACCGGTCAGGTATTGCCGCAAGAGACCTTTGATGCCTGCAATACGTCACACGCGATTTTGCACGGTGCCGCAGGCTTGCCGAGCGTGACCTATCCCGACGGCACTGAGGTCGGCAACGACTTGCACCTGCAGTTGCGCTTTAAACTTGATTTGTACGCCAACGTCCGGCCGATTCGTTTATATCAGGGTGATTTTTCACCGCTTAAAAATCGCCAGTCGGGTGACATCGATTACATCATCGTGCGCGAAAACACTGAAGGCTTATACGCCAGTCGAGGGGCCGGTGTACTGTTGCGCGGTGAGGTCGCCACGGATACTCTGGTTCTGACACGCAAGGGTGTTTCGCGTATCGCCAAATTTGCGTTTGAGTTATCGCGCAAGCGTAACGGGGCGCCGTCTGACGGGGTGCGACGGATGACGGTGTGCGATAAAGCCAATATTTTGCGCAGTTATGCGTTTTTCAGATCCGTCTGTGACGAGGTGGCGCAAGACTATCCCGACGTGGCGATTGATTACGCCTACGTCGATGCGATCACGGTGCACTTGGTCAAACGCCCTGAGTTCTATGACGTGATCGTGGCCGAAAATATGTTCGGTGACATTATTTCGGATTTAGGCGCAGCGACTGTGGGGGGCATGGGGATCGCTCCCTCGGGTGAGCTAGGCGACAACCACGGTCTGTTTCAGGGTGCGCACGGTTCAGCCCCTGATATCGCGGGTCAAAATATCGCAAGCCCCTTAGCAACGATCTTGTCAGGTTCGTTTATGTTGCGTTGGCTAGGCGATCGTCACAACGACGTAAGCCTGATCACCGCCGCAGAACGTATCGAGCGCGCGGTCGAGGCGACTTTGGCAAATGGTAAGGCGATCCCACGCGATTTAGGTGGTTTGGCGTCTTGTTCTGAGGTAACGACCGAGATTTGTCGCCAGCTTAAATAGCCCTGAGATTGCCCACCCTTGGCCAGACAACCCCTTACCTCAGCTCGGGATGCCGAGTTCTTGGTCAAGGATTGCTCTCTTTCATCCAGCGAGTATTCTTTCAAAGGGGGATGGTTATACGCACCCATGGGTTAACCCGTATAGAATGGCAAGCTATACAAGTTTAGGAAAGCGCAATGAGTCAGGCGGTCTGCACGAAGAATAATCTGCGCGGGGTCAAATTAGTGAACGACTATCCCTTACTTGGCTGGCCCTTGTTGCTTGGCATCGTGTTCGCGAGTCGGGCGCGCGTACGCCAACTCAGCGGGGTATTCGGGCTCGCTGTGGCGTCTGTATTGCTGAGCGCCACCGCTTTCGCGCAGGGGGGCGCCGGCGCCCCTCCCGCCTTACCCGTTTCAGTCATTGAGGCCACAACCACCACGTTGCCCAATATTCTAGAAATCACAGCTCAAGCCGAAGGCGCCAAAGAGACCGAAGTGCGTGCGCGCGTCGGCGGTATTTTGGTCAAACGCCTGTACGAAGAGGGCAGCGCAGTGACTGCGGGTCAGCCCTTGTTTCAGCTTGATCCCGAGTCGTTCAAGAACGCGCTTGAAGAGTCTCAAGCGCGCGCTAAACAAACAGCGCGCGAAGCTGCGAGACTCAAAGGTTTGTTTAGCCAGCAGGCCGTGAGCCGCAAAGAGTTTGACGATGCCACCTCGGCAAACGAAGTCGCGCAAGCGAATCTCAAAACGATCCAGCTGAATCTGTCGTGGGCCACAGTGACGGCGCCGGTGTCTGGCATTTCGGGCCGTGCACTACGCTCAGAGGGCAGCCTGATTACTACCGCAATCGATGGCAGCTTGCTCACTTCAATTTATCAAATCAATCCGATCTGGGTACGCTTTGGGCTTTCGGCAAGCGACACCTCTCAATTGCCGGGCGGGCGTCTGGATCCCCAACAACAAGTCGGCGTCGAGCTCATCTTGCCCAATGGCAAGGTCTACGACCAGCCGGGCAAACTCAATTTCTTGTCGATGTTTATTGACCCTAAATTGGGTACGCAACAAATGCGCGCTGAGTTTCTAAACCCAAGCAATCAGATTTTGCCCGGTCAGTTTTTGAAGATTCGCTTAACCACAAGCAAGCAAGAAAACGTTTACTTGGTGCCCCAGGCTGCGGTCATTCAAAATGAACGTGGGTTTATGGTTTGGACAGTCGGTGCCGATAACAAGGTTGTACCAACGTTCTTAAGCATGGGCACGTGGTGGGGTAAAAATTGGATTGTGCGCTCGGGTTTAAAACCGGGTGATCGCGTGGTGGTCAATCAGATCATCAAGATTCGGCCAGGCGCTATCGTCGCACCGACTGTGATCCCGCTTGATACGACAATGAATACGGCCAATGCCAGAGCGGGCAAATGAGCTTATCTAGTTTTTTTATTCATCGCCCGATTTTTTCATGGGTGATTTCGATCACGATTGTGATTGCAGGGTTAATGGCGGCGCGTGGCCTACCCATTGCTCAGTATCCAGCAATCGCGCCACCCACGGTCATCATCACGGCAAACTACCCTGGTGCTTCGACTGAAACCTTAACGCGTACAGTGGCCGGGCCGATTGAAGAGCAGCTCTCGGGCGTTGAGAATTTGTTGTATTTCAATTCGACTGCGCAATCGAATGGCACGCTGACGATCACAGCTACTTTTGAAGTGGGAACCAACGTTGATATTGCGACGGTCAACGTGAACAATCGCGTCAAGATCGCTGAACCACGCTTGCCCGACATTGTGCGTCAGTTTGGCGTCACTGCACAAAAGCGTTCAAACGATATTTTATTGGTCACCGCGCTCACGACTCCCACTAATGAGTTCTCGTCGTTGTATTTGTCGAACTACGCGTTGATGAATGTGCTTGACGAACTTAAGCGTGTTCCCGGTGTGGGTGATGCTCAAATTTTAGGGGCGAAAGATTATTCGATGCGGATCTGGCTACAGCCCGATCGTATGGCGCAACTTGGCGTGACCACGACTGACATCGCTAGCGCAGTGTCGTCTCAAAACAAACAAAACGTTGCTGGCAAAGTTGGGCAAGAGCCCGCACCGCAGGGGCAACAATTGGTGTACACGGTCACGGCAAAAGGGCGCTTGGTGACCCCCGAGCAGTTTGGCGATATCGTGATTCGTTCGAGTGGGCCAAGCGGCGTGTTGCGTTTAAAGGATGTCGCTCGCGTTGAGCTTGATGCTGCGAATTACGACGCGTTCACGACCCTGGTGGGTAAGCCTACGGCTCTTGTGGCGATCTTCTTGCAGTCGGGTGCGAATGCGTTGGATGTTGCCGCACGTGTGCGCACAACAATGGAAGGGGTCAAAAAGAAGTTTCCGCCTGGGGTCGACTATGTCATCCCGTTTGATACGACAAAATTTGTAGATGCCTCAATTAAAGAGGTTGTGACCACGCTGATTGAGGCGATGTTGCTGGTGGCCTTGGTGGTGTACTTGTTTTTACAAAACTGGCGCGCAACGGTGATCCCCTTGATTGCCGTACCGGTGTCTTTAATCGGTACGTTTGCGGGTTTATGGGCGTTTGGTTTTTCGGTAAATACCTTGACGCTGTTTGCCATGGTGTTGTCGATTGGTATTGTGGTCGACGATGCCATTGTTGTACTTGAAAACGTAGAGCGTTTGATGTCCGAACGCAATTTGGCACCCAAAGAGGCCGCACTTGAGGCGATGCGCGAGGTGTCTGGGGCCGTTGTCGCCATTGTGCTGGTGCTGTCCGCCGTGTTTATCCCTGTGGCATTTTTAGGCGGGATTGCGGGCAAGTTGTACCAGCAGTTTGCTGTTACCGTGGCGCTCTCAGTGGTGCTGTCAGGCGTGGTCGCCCTGACGCTGACACCGGCGTTGTGCGGTGTGCTGCTCAAACCGACGCACACCGAGCCCAAAGCGTTTAGGTGGTTTAACCGGGCGTTTGGTGCGCTGACCGAGGGCTATGCCAAGTTAGTGGACAAAACTCTGCATCATCGGATTTTGGGTGCGTCGGTGTTTGCCACTGTCATTGTGGCTTCTGTTGTGTTGTTCAGATTGGTGCCCGGCGGCTTTGTACCGGCCGAAGATCAGGGCTATCTGATCAGCGCATTGGTGTTGCCTGATGGCGCGAGCCTGCAACGTACCCAAAAAACGGGCGAGTCCTTTCAAGAAAAAGTTGTGCAAGACCCAAGTGTTGCCCGCGTCTTTGTGATCGCCGGTAATGACATTATCGGTGGCGGCTTGAAGACAAATGCTGGCACCATTTTTATTCCACTCAAAGACTGGGATCAACGTACAGAAAGCGCTGAACAACTCGCCAAAAAATTTACCGGGCTAGGCATGGGCATGCCTGACGGCATGGCACTCGTCTTTAATCCGCCCCCGATCCGAGGCTTAGGGTCGGCAGGTGGTTTCGAGTTTTATGTGCAGTCTAAAGTGCAGCCTTCACCGCAACAGTTAGCCGAGGTGGTGACGAACTTTACCGAGGCGCTTCGACGCCAGCCTAAGCTCACGGGCATCAATACCTTTTTCAGGCCAACTGCACCGCAATTGTATGTAGAGGTCGATGAGGCTAAGGCGTTGTCGCTAGGGATCCCGATTTCTGACGTTTACCTTAGCTTGCAAGCAACGATGGGTACCTTATATGTCAATGATTTCAATTTGAGTGGTCGCACCTATCGGGTGCAGTTGCAGGCGGATGCTCAATTTCGCGCCCAACCAACCGATCTAGGGCAGATCTATGTACGCGCTGATAACGGCAGTATGGTGCCTGTGTCGGCGTTGATTCAAGTGACGCAAATTGTTGGGCCCGAGCAGCTCGAACGCTTTAACGGATTTTTGGCGGCTAAGGTGCTTGGCAATGCTATACCTGGCGTGAGTTCGGGTGAGGCGATTCAGCTGGTGCAAGACGTCGCGAATGCGTCGCTACCGCCAGGCTACGAGTTGGCGTGGGCTGGGCAGGCGTATCAGCAACTTCGCACCGGTAATACCTCAGCCGTGGCCTTTGTATTTGGTATCTTGATGGTGTTTTTGATTCTGGCTGCACAGTATGAACGCTGGTCGTTACCGCTTGCGGTACTGCTGGCTGTGCCTTTTGCTTTCTTCGGTGCCTTGGTGGCGGTCTGGGTACGCGGCATGCCGAATGATATTTATTTTCAGATTGGCTTGGTGGTGCTGGTTGGGTTGTCGGCAAAAAATGCTATTTTGATTGTCGAATTTGCCTCGCAAAAGCGAGAGCAGGGCATGAGCAACATCGACGCAGCCTTGACTGCGGCGCGGCAAAGATTTCGACCGATTGTGATGACGTCGCTCGCGTTTATTCTGGGCGTGTTTCCGCTGGTGATTTCATCAGGTGCTGGAGCTGCCGCCCGCCGCTCGATGGGGACTGGGGTGTTTGGTGGCATGCTGGCTTCTACTTTTATTGCCACAATTTTTGTCCCGATGTTTTTTACCTGGATGTCGCGTAGGCAGGCTAAGCAGGCGCCCGCGTCTGACCCTGCGCAAGCGAGCGCTGACGCGCCAGCCTCAACGACAGGTGAAAAATCTTGAAGCCTGTTTTGAAAATCAAACGCGTGTTGCTTTTGGGCGCAATGTCACTATCGCTGTCGGGATGCTTGCTTGGGCCTGATTATCAACGCCCAGACCTTGCTTTGCCCGCTCGGTACAACGCCCCTGAGCTGGGCACAGCAACAGCTGCACCCGCAACTGCATCCACGTCCGCGTCCGCAGGCGGTGCGGTGAAAGCGCCTGTCAATGCGCAGTGGTGGACTCTTTTTGATGATGCAACGCTCAACCAATTAGTGCAGGCAGCGAGGCAGGATAATGCCGATATTCAGATCGCGCTGGCTCGTATTCGCATGACTGAGGCGTTGGCAGTGCAAGCGGGTGCTGCCTTGTATCCGACTTTGAATTTGACGGCGAGTGGCACTCGTGCGACGTCGGGCCCTTCGGTTTCTGTGTCAGGTGTTGGCGTGCAGGCCAATACCTCACAGGTCGGCCTGGTCACCTCCTATGAGTTAGACGTCTGGGGGCGGGTGCGTCGTAATATCGAATCGGCGACAGCCGTGGCAACTGCCAGTCAGTATGAAAAAGATAGTGTCAGCCTAACGATTTCGGCGCTGGTGTCGAATCTTTATTTGCGTTTACGTTCGCTCGATGCACAGATGGCGGTGCTGAAAGATTCGGTGCGGACGCGTACTGAATCGGTCAAAGTGGCTGAGGCAAAACTGCAAGGCGGTTTGGTCTCACCAATTGATGTTAACCAAGGCAAAGCTGCTTTGGCGGCGTCGCAGGCTAGCTTGTCTGAGGTCACGCGCCAGCGCGCCATTGTGCAAAATCAATTAGGCGTGTTGACGGGTAAGCTTGATTTAACGATTGCTGCGGGCGATGTGCGTCAGTTGCCTGCGCCGCCTTTGCCCCCTGAGGGGCTACCCTCGACTGTTGTAGAAAGTCGACCTGATGTGAATCGTGCCGAACAAGACTTAAGGGCGGCAAACGCACGGGTTGGGGTGGCGACCGCTGGGCTGTTTCCAACCTTCTCTCTTGTTGGATTATTTGGTGCACAAAGTGTGTCGTTTAGTTCTTTCTTGACTGACCAAAGCTCTGTTTGGTCAGCAGGGATTGGCTTGCTGCAGCCAATTTTTTCAGGCGGCTTGCTGCAGGGGCGTTTGGAGTATGCAAAGGCGCAACAGCAAGAGGCGCTAGGCAGCTATGTGAAGGTTGTTCGAAATGCCTTCGGCGAAGTTAGCGATGCCTTAATTTCTGTGCAGCAGACCTTGCAGACCGAGCAGTATTTGCAACAGCAGGTGCAGGCCTCGACCAAGGCGCAAGAGCTTGCCGCGCTGCGTTATGCAGCGGGCTACGTTGATTTTTTGAACGTGCTTGAATCACAGCGGGTTGCCAACGAGGCGAACTTGGCCTTTGTGATTAACCGGTCTGCTCGCCTGCAAGCCAGTGTCGATCTGTTTAAGGCCTTGGGTGGCGGCTGGGTGCCTGAGCGCTGAGACCTGAGGGGTCGCAGTGCTGACTTGACACCGGCCTACCTGTCGCCCTTAGGTGCGGACTCACTTAAAAACCTGATTGTCGGTGATGGGGACGAATTGCCCCCCAATGCCAATAATTTTGACTGTTGGTGGGAGCTCGGGTTTAAACAAGCGCAGCATCGCCAAATCAACTGTGTACACGGATAACAAATAGTAATTGTCTCGCTGAGTCGCCTCAGAGGCGAGTTTGGAGACAAGCCCACCGATTAGCTGATTTGCAAAACGATCGCCTGGCGCGTTTTTGCTTGGCATGTTTGCGGTGATCTGTTTGCTGACAAAGCCCTCAAACTCGGTTTTGGTTGGATTGCTGACAAGCAGTAGCAAACCGATAATCACTGCAATAAGGTTGCTCATTTTTTTGTTAGATGAGTTTGTTGACAGAGCGGGAAGACACTACCTGACCTTATACAAAGGGTCAGTGATTCTCTTTGACGGCGTCAAGATTATAAAGATAATTTACCATTGTTCAGAGGCAAATCGATGTCATCGAGCCGAGGCTCGCACAAGCCGAATACAGAAGGAGGTGATATTCTCCTTGGCATGCTGATTTCACGCGCGTTCGTTGAGTTAATGTTTTACCGGGCTTGCCTGACCATGAGCTACCAGATTCTGGCGGTGACGGCGGGTTGGCATATCTATGAGCTCACTAAAGACCCGCTGTCTTTAGGGCTGATGGGTTTGGCCGAGGTAATCCCATATTTTTGCAGTGCATTGTTCGCCGGCCATGCCGTTGATCAGATGTCCAAAAAGCGGATCGCGGTGTTTGGCTGCCTTTTACATGTGTTGATTGCGGTGCTGTTGGTACCTGTTGCCTTGGGCGCTTTTGATCGCTCGGGTGTAGGCGCGCATTGGTTGATTTATGGCGCGATTGGGCTGGCTGGCTTGGCAAGGGCCTTTATTCGTCCAACGTACCAGGTGTTATTTGCCCAAGTCTTGCGGCGTGAGGATTTTGCCCAAGGCTCGGCGATCGGTGCGGTTATTTTTCAGGGGGCGCAAGTGATCGGCCCGGTACTGGGTGGCTTGTTGATTGCGTGGCCCGGTTTGGTATCTGCCTACATCGCGTCTGGGGTGTTTGCCTTGCTCGCCATCATTGCGGTTGGTCTGTTGCGTTACACCGCAGAGCCGATTCAACCGAGCGAACTCTCGATGTGGGCCGGTATTGTGCAAGGCTTGCGCTTTGTATTTTCAAAGCAAATCATGTTGGCTGCAATGGCGTTGGATATGTTTGCGGTGCTCTTTGGCGGCGCCGTCGCCATGTTGCCGGCGTTTATCGATGAGATTTTGCAAGGCAGCCCAGAGACACTAGGCTTATTGCGTGCAGCGCCGGCGATCGGGTCCGTGCTGGCAGGTGTATGGCTGGCTCGGCATCCAATTCAACGCCATGGCGGGCGTTACCTGTTAGGTGCTGTGGCGGGCTTTGGTTTTGCTGTGATCGGCTTTGGTTGGTCAACCAGTTTTGGGCTGGCAGCGACCTTCTTGTTTTTTACCGGAGTATTCGACGCAGTTTCAGTCGTGTTGCGCTCAACGATCTTGCAGTTGATGACGCCTGATCAAATGCGAGGGCGTATCTCGGCGATCAACGGTATTTTTATTGGCTCGTCGAACGAGATCGGTGCGCTTGAGTCAGGTCTGGCCGCAAGCGCCTTAGGACTGAGTGCTTCGATCGTTTTTGGTGGTGCGATGACTTTATTTGTCGTGGCAGTATGCTGGCTTGCTGCACCGAAGCTGCGAGATCTTGAGCTCTCAGACCTTCACGACGTTCGCAAGCTTTGATAGGCGCTCTGTTGCTCAGTCGAGTGGTCTCTTGGTTCGCAGCGCTACAGTCGTTCAGACCCGAACCTAACGCTATTGAGCACCTTCAACAAGCGCAGAGCGCTCGTCAAAAACCTGAACAATAGGCTCAGGTTGTTTAAAGCCCTCCCAGCCACCACCTAGCGCTTTCACAAGTGCAATATTGGCTAAAAACTGATTGCCGTGCATTTGCCACTTGACGCGCTCTGCGGTCAATTGGTTTTGTTGCAGCAAGGCAAGAGTTTGAGCCGTGTCAAGGCCTTCGCGATAACGCACTGCGCTGACCCTGAGCGCACGGTTTAAGTTGTTGACAGCTTCGTCTTGTTTGAGGCGGGCGCGAGAGAACTGCTGTATGCCGCTCATCGCGTCTTGGGTTTCTTGAATTGCCACGAGTACCACTTGGCGATAGTTGGCAAGTGTGCCCGCATAACCCGCTTGGGCAAAGCGATAATTCGCGCTCGTGCGCCCCGAGTCAAAGATCGTTTGCGTGGCTGTTAAGCCAATCGACCACAGCAGCGAGGGCACACTGAGCAAAGTGGCGATATTGGTTGAGTCGCCACCAAGAAAAGCCGGCGCGACCAGTAAGGATGGGAAAAATGCAGCCTTCGCGACACCAATTTGCGCGTTTGCCGCAGCCATCGCTCGCTCTGCGGCGGCTACATCGGGTCGGCGCTCAAGTAGGTTTGACGGGATACTAACCGGAAACGCTGGCAAGGTTTGCGGCAAACGTCCAGCAGAGAGTTTAAAACTAGCGGCCGGCGTCGCGGTGAGGGTCGCCAGTAGATTCTCTTGAAGGTTACGTAAATTGTTCAGTAACTCAAGTTGTGCTCCGCTTGATTGCACGAGAGCCTTTTGCTGAGAGAGCTCAGTTTGGCCAGCGGCACCCAGGTCGTAGCGCTTCTGAATCAGCCCGAGTAATTTTTCTTGCAACCCAACTATCATCGTCAGCACACGAATTTCTTCATCGTATTGACGAAGCAAAATATAAGACGTCGCCACTTGCGCCGTTAAGAGCAGACGCACGTTCTCAGTGTCGGCGGCAGCTTGGTCGGCAGTATTACGTGAGGCTTCAACGTCGCGCCTGACCTTACCTAGCCAATCAATCTCGTAGGTCATCAACGCGACCGGCCTAAAGTCGTTTTGTACCGTTGAAACATTGACGCTATCGTAGGTCGAGGTAGGTCGGTTGGCCGAAGTTAAGGTGCGCGAACCAGTCCCTGTGACCGACACCGTTGGCAGCAAGGCAGCGCCGCGCGCTTGGCTTTGTGCGATGGCCTGATCCAACCTAGCAAGCGATGCCTGTAGGGTGTTGTTGTTCTCAAGACAGCGCTCAATCAATTGATTAAGGGTTTTGTCGTTAAAGTGAGTCCACCATTTGTCTTTGGGTTGATTATCAGCAGGCTCGGCAATTTTCCACAAAGACGCGTTTGCGCCGGGCAGTGTTTTCCAATTAGCTGGCATATCAAGTTCTGGGCGCACATAGTCAGGCCCAATCGGCGAGCAGCCCGCACAGGCTAAGGCAATCAAACAAAGAGAGAACGAGCGTTTCATGGGCGCTTAGGCGGGGTTTCGATTTTGACGACCTGGCCATCCGTAATCGAATCGAGTGGATTCAAGACAATGTCTTCGTCAGTGGTCAGCCCAGAGCGAACCTCGACCTGCAAGCCATAATCGATGCCGAGTGAAACCTTTTTCTTTAAGATCTTATTGTCTTTGACGGTGGCCACAAACGGACCGCCCGCGCCAAAAATCAATGCGTTGGTCGGAATAATGAGCTGCTTACCAGTCGCAATTTTTAAGGTGGCCTCGATGTAGGCGCCGGGCATCAACACACGTCCTTCATTTGGGATCTCGATGTCAACTTGTAGCGAGCGTGTAATCGCATCAATAGCGCCTGCGGTGCGTGCAATCACCCCTTTGACCGGCTTGTCGGGCGCACTGTTTTGAGTGATCAACACTTCGTCGCCGACCTTGATCTGCCCAACGCGATCTTGAGGCAAATACACATACACGTGCAACTTGTCGACGTTTGCCATTGAGAACATCGCTTGTGCTGTGCCCACGTTACCGGCATTCACCAAGTCGCCCATATTGACGTTCCGACGCGTGATCGTGCCATCAAACGGGGCCACCACGGTGCCAAAACTTTGCAAATCGCGCAGGCGTTTTAAGACGGCTTCTGTTTGTCTGAAGAGCGCTGTTTTTTCATCAAGCTCTTGCTGCGACACGGCGTCTTCAGCCCTCAGGCGCTTCCAGCGCTCGAACGCCGTCTTGGCTAATTGAAAATTAGCAGTAGCCTCTTCGACCTGTTTATTGATCTCAGGTATATCTAAGATCGCGAGCGTTTCGCCCTTTTTTGCTGTGTCACCGATATCTTTGAGCCACTGTTTAACGTAACCGTTTACGCGCGAATAAATTTGTGCTTCGTGGATGCCCAGCAAGGTGCCGGGAAGTACGAGCCTGGTATGTGGACCAGTCGCGGCGGGCGGTGCCGGCTTGGTGACCAGTACGTGCATGAGGGTGTTTTGCTCAGCCCGTTGGGCAAGTACGTCGCCGTAAGACCAGCGGGTAAAGAGAGTCTTGGCCAAGCCAAAGCCCAACAGTAACAAGAGCACAACGACAAATATTTTTGTCTTCTTCACCACTCGGGCGCGACTTAGGTCGTGGTCGGGTCCGTGTTGATGAAACTCAGGCAAGCCCTGGTGGGCGTGGCGTTCTTCGGTCATGTGAGTGCTCTTCGTTGGTCGTTGCGTAGCGCCAGCATTCGATGAAAGGACGCAAAAAGAACCGGCACAAAAAACAAGGTTGAAACGGTGGCGAACAGTAAGCCGCCGATCACTGCGCGGCCCAAGGGCGCATTCTGCTCTGAGCCTTCACCAATCCCAATGGCAATCGGCACCATCCCAAGAATCATCGCTAACGCTGTCATCAATACGGGGCGCAAACGTGTCGCGCCTGCCTCAAGTGCAGCAGACAAGGCAGGCAGACCATCGGCTAAGCGCTGGCGGGCAAACGAGATCACCAAGACGCTATTGGCCGTTGCGACACCCATCGTCATAATGGCACCCGTGAGCGCCGGTACGCTTAGGTTGGTGGCTGTCAAGATCAGCATCCAGGCAATCCCGGCCAGCGCGGCAATCAGGCCAGCCACGACGATGAAC
>JARXAG010000098.1 GCA_029866055.1 Burkholderiaceae bacterium | reverse complement strand
AGCCCCATCAAGCGGCCAGGCGGCTGTCATTTTCACACCCGCTGCCCCGTCGCGCTCGAGCGCTGTAAAACTGAAGCCCCAGCACAAACTGTGCTGGGTTCAGGGCGTATGGTGAGTTGCCACTTGCTGGCGGTTTAACCGAACAAGGCTTTCGGTCCAATCGACTTCAAGGCGTCGCAAGAGGTGCGACCACCTCGAGTTGTCTGCTTTCGCTTACTTCGGCGCGTGTTTCGCTAGAAATTCGCGAATGTGCGCGACCGCTTGCGGCACCAAACTGGTGGGCTGCTTCCAGGGGTAAATGCTGATTTCTGCGCCCGGGCATAGGTCAGCGACCTCTTTCGCGACGGCGTAGGGATGGTGCACGCTGTCATCTGGCAACACCAAGGTTGGCGTCTTGCACTGGCGAACAAAATCGCGATCCACCGTAAAGACAAAGTCGCTTCGGTTAGTGTACATGTTGGTTAAAAACTGATTCACCATTTCCATGGTGATTTGCGGGCGCTGCAAGCAAAGCGTAGGTGCCCATTCTTTCATGTTGCCGCTGCGAAACAGGTCGGGCATTTCTGGCCGAAAGCCACTCGGCTGTGCATGAATGGCCGCCACAACGCGCCCAGGTGCCCGTTTCAGCAGGTTCCAGATGTAGGGGCCACCAATACAAAAACCCATCACCAAAAACTTATCGATACCAAGATGATCCATTAAGCCGAGTTGGTCGTCGGTGTAAGCGTCCCAAGGCCGATCAATTTCGAGCGGGCCAGATGAATAGCCGCGATTGGCGTGGCGCGAGTCAGCAATGATGCAGCGGTAGCTGCCACGAAACTCTTCCATTGGGTCAAACGGTGAAGTCGTTGAGCAGAACGCGGTAGTGGCGTTGAGTCCGCCGCCGGGCAAGATCAGCATCGGAAAGCCTGTGCCGACTTCGCGGTAATGGATTTTGGTACTACCTTTTTCGTAAAAGGGCATGATGAGGTCTCTCGGTTGACTTGTTGTTATAAGGGGCTAGCAACGCCCTGATGTTCAAGGTAAGGTGTTTGCAACATTTTGACATAGCGCAGCTCTGCAACACCCTTTTATACCGCAGCGCGGTACAGGCGCAAGAGATCTCTCCACACTAACCGAGCCCAATCGCCTCGGATCTTGCATGCCACGATTAAATTTGGTAAGCCGGTGGGAGTAGGTTTATCCCTAGTGGTGTCGCGAGTACCCTACACGTTATGATCGAATTCGCTCTCGTGACAGCGTTTGTAATGCCAGAGTATGTTTTGGGCACCAATCATCAGAATAATATGCCCAATGTGATTCGCAAAGACTGATGGTGTTGAGGGCAAACATTGCCCAGATCCCAAAAACAGCTGCAGACAGTGTGTTGTTCCAATAAAAACCATCCAACATTTAGAGACAATATGATGAAAGACCTGACAAAGAAAATACTCATTAGCTTAACGCTGATGTCTTCACTTGAAGTGGCTCAGGCCGCGTACCCTGACCAAGCGATCAAGCTCGTTGTTCCGTTTCCAGCGGGGGGTACGACTGATGTGTTGGCTCGTACTCTGGCCGTTAAATTATCTGAACGCGTGGGCCAATCGGTCGTCGTTGAGAACAGAGCTGGTGCGGGTGGCACGATCGCAGCGTTAGCTGTCGCAAGAAGTGCGCCTGATGGCTACACTTTTATCCTAGGTACCTTTGGTACGCACGCTGTGAATCACGCGTTAGCTAAGAATCCGTCTTATCACCCGCTCACTGATTTTTCGGCGATTACTACCGTAGCTGAAGTGCCTAATGTGCTTGTCGTATCCTCAAAGTCTCCGTATAAGACCCTCGCAGAGTTGATTGCAGCGGCGAAAGCGAAGCCAGGTGAGCTGAGTCACGCCAGCACAGGGATTGGTGCGTCGCCGAGTTTAAGTTTTAATGTTTTAAAGCTGATGAGCAAGATTGATGTGATTGAAGTCATGTACAAAGGCGGAGCCCCAGCAATGACTGCAATCTTTGCAGGTGAAGTCACGTTTGGCTTTGATGGCGTCACAACCTCAACACCACACATCAAAGCTGGCACGCTGCGCCCCTTGGCCGTCAGCAGTTCGTATCGCATCCCAACGCTGCCCGATGTTCCTACGGTTGCCGAAAGTGGCTACCCTGGGTTTGATGTCGCAGCTTGGTATGGGATCTGGGCGCCCGCGAAAACCCCTGCTGCTATCATCAATAAAATGAACGCCGAGTTTAATACCATCCTAAAGATGCCTGACGTTCGCGAAAGGTTTCAAGGTGCCGGTGCAAAGATGATGGGTGGTTCGGTCGAAGAGTTTGTCGCCTTTAACAAAAAAGAGTTTGACCGTTGGGCAGCCTTTATTCGTGCTAGCGGGATAACATTGCAAGATTGAAGCCTTGCCGGAATATCCATAATGAGTCGAATTGTCACTAAACTGAAGTCGTTGGTATTTAAGCTATCGCCTCATCTGGCAGTCACTCTTGGTCTTGAGTTTCCGTTAAAGTCTGAAAACCGACTATTTCTTGAAAATCAGATTTTTGATTTGTTGAATGCACGGTTCAAGCAACAGGCAACGCGCGCGCGGTGCCTGTTCTTAGGCACCGACAAACGCAGCTGGCATTATCCGAAGTGTCTAGACGCTGATTTGCTGACCTTGGATATCGAGCCTAAAAAAGCGATTTATGGCAATCGTGGTCATCATACGATTGGATCGGCCGCCACACTCCTGCAATATTACGCACCTCGCTCTTTTGACGCGATCATTGCCAACGGCTTAATCGGTTTTGGAATGAATCGACTAGAAGACTGCGAAGCGCTGATGGCGGGTACGCATGCACTACTCAAAGAGAATGGTTTGTTAGTGTTGGGCTACAACGACGGTGCCGAATTTGTGAATTTTAAAGTTCGCGATTCAAAAAATTACAAATTATTCGAAGAGTTTGTGCCGAATCATCAAACGCTCAATCGTTGCCAATACGAATTCGGCGATCACACGTTTGTTTTTTTGAAACCAATATATTGACGCAATCGCAACAACACTTCATTTGCAATAACAGGACAAAAATATTAGTCTGATCAAGACAAACTCAAAGGGGACAACATGAATACTAAGAGAAGCATATCGTCACGATCGTATGTAGCCAAGGCCGTTTTGTTGACGGCGTTCTTGGTGGGGGCTCACTCAATCAGCCTGGCGCAGTCGTGGCCGACGGCGCGTCCAGTGAAAGTCATTGTGCCCGCGGCGCCTGGTGGTAGTTCTGATCCCTTGGCCCGCTTGATGGCTGAAGAGCTGGGTGGCGCCTTAGGCGGGACGTTTATTGTTGAAAATCGCCCGGGCGCAAACGGTAACGTTGGCGCCTCTTTTGCGGCCAAGGCCGAGCCCGACGGCTACACACTTTTGTTTTCATGGCCTGGCACCTTGATCTCTGCGGTCACGATGTACAAGGCAAAGCCCTTTCATCCGATCAATGACTTCGAACCAATTGTGTTGATCGGGTCGATTCCAAATGTCATTGCGGTGGATGCAAAATTGCCAATTAAGTCGTTAAACGACTTAACCGAATACGCTAAGAAAAATCCTGGCAAACTGAATTTTGGTTCGACCGGCAGCGGCAGCTCTTGGCATCTTGCGGCAGAGTTGTATAAAAAGGTAACGGGTGTGCAGATGGTGCATGTACCGTATACCAGCCCTGCGGCTGTCAACAAAGATTTAATTGGTGGCGATTTGCAGGCGGTGTTTCCGGGCACGATGGCGATTGCCAGCCTTGTCAAAGACGGTCGCTTGCGTGCCTTGGCGATTATGGCTGACTCGCGCACCAGCGTTTTGCCCGATGTTCCGAGCACAAAAGAGCTAGGTTTTCCAGAGCTTGAATCCACAACGTGGTTTGCCTTTTTGGCACCAAAAGGCACCTCGCCCGAGGTTGTGAAAAAAGTGAATCAAACGGTGAATACCGTACTGACCAAGCCGGCACTTCGCGAAAGAATGACAAACCTAGGCTACACCATCATGGGTGGCACACCTCAGCAATTAACCGATTACATGAAAAGCGAAATCGTGAAGTGGGGTGAGGTGGTTGAGTTCTCGGGCGCAAAAATTGATTAACGGTGACAGATTATCCTGCTCGCGTGCCTAAATAGTGCGTGGCAGAGCAATAGCTGAAGCGTCACTCTACAGTGAAGCAAGCTCACGCTTAAGGGTGAGATATGCGTTGGCATTAAGGAAAAAAATGAAACCTGACTTCTACACAAAAGCAGTTTTAACCGTGATCGCCTTGGCCTTGGTAGTGATAGCAGCCGAAAAAACTATCACTAGCGCTCACGCGCAAAATCGGCCCACTAAAGTGGTGATCTGCGATGCGTATGGTAACAAGTGTGCGGGCATCGATGGTTATGGCGATAATGGCGCACTTTATATTCGGTCAAAGTAGTGTGCGCGCTATTTGAGCCCCTCGATAAATGTTTTGATTTTTGTATGCATGTCGTTGGTCGCCGCATCTGAGCGGCAGACAGCGAATTGATTGTAAATATTCAATGCCTTGCCACATTCACCGTCAACAGAGGGGGTATGGGCGCCGCGGTTTGAGGTGTCCCAGCCGTGTGTGGCGTCTGGGTAGTGCGTCCAAGCCGCTGCATCCTTGAATACTCGAGTCGGACAGCGCTCGGGCGGTGTTGCAGTATCTTTGCCTGAAGTAAAAACGAGTACGGGCCCCCAGTAGGGGCCTAGCGCGGGATCATCGCGCCATCCTTTGCTATTGCAGTTGGGATAAAGACTAAAGCCCGCACGATATAAACCGCGCGCTTGTTCGACGATGAAGGGTTCGTCTGTAAAAGTGCGCAGCACGGTCCAGCCACCCTGACTGCCGCCAATCAAAAATAATTGTTTCGGGTCGACACCCTGACTCAGCAACCATTTACCTGCAGCAATGGCGTCCAGGGTTCTGGCATTGGCGCCGAGCCTCGTGTAGGTGGCCCAATTTTCGTTTTGGCCTCTGCTCCAGTAGCTATCTAATACGAGCGTGTTAGCGCCGAGTTGATCGCGTGCCCAAACTGCAGTCGCAAAGTCGCCTGGTGTAAGACCGTGACCACCATGAACAATGACAACGGTTGGTCTGTTTGCGACCCCTTGTGGGTACGGGGTCCAACTCGCTAGCAAATTGCCTTTGTTGTTGTAGGTTGGAATGATCGGGCGCATCGGCGCCAGGTTCACTTTAATTGTGTTGTTGTAAAGGCTGTACTTTGTGATGGGACGCTCAGGCGCCACGGTGGTAACGATGGGAGGTTGAAAATAATCAATGTCAGCGCTTGTTAATTGGACGCTCGCACAACCCGCTAAACACAACAAGACTAACAGCCAAAGGAATCTGGCGTGTTTAGCCGAGCATCGATTGAAGTGATGTCTATTCAAATGCACCATTCATCCTTGGGTTAGGCGATCACGTTCTTTGTAGTGGGCATGTTCTCAGCCCTAAACTGCTATGCCTTCTGAGAGCGTTTGAGTTATTGTTAGTGAGTGCATAAAAAGATATCGAAGCTTAACATTCACTAGGAATTTATCATGCAACCAAAAATCGCCCAAAAAGCACCGTACCCTGTTGAAGTTGTTGCTGGGCAAAGCTATTACTGGTGCGCGTGTGGCCAAAGCAAAAAACAGCCGTTCTGTGACGGCAGCCATCAAGGCAGCAGCTTTACGCCAACTAAGTTTGAAGCCACTGAGACCAAAACGGTTTATTTCTGTGGTTGCAAGCAGTCAAAGAATGGTGTGCTGTGTGACGGAAGCCACAACGCTCTTTGATTGATTACGCGGCAAACCCTGTCGTTCAAGGCGAGAAGGATGTCAAGCTTTCGCGCCTTAGCCTTAATTTCCGCGGCTCTCTTACCGGCGCCACCGGAGCAGCGATTCACGGATTAAAAATAATGATTCATCGTGCATTCTTGTCTGCCGTGGCTATTCTGGTGCTCGGCATGAATACTTCTCTTGCCGCAAGCTTTGACTGTGCGAAAGCCCAGCGGCCCTTAGAAAAGTTGATTTGTAGCAATCCTGCGCTCAACAGCGCAGATGAACGAATGGGACACACATTTAAAGAGGTGAATGCTTCGTTTCCTTTGAATGGATTTGTCTTGCTCACGCAACGGCGTTTTATCGCAGAATATCCCTTCTGTATGCTTGATGAAAGAGGTAAGACTGTTGCAACACCCGCCACGGCGAACGCCTGTTTGCAGATGGTTCAGTCACGTATTGCTGAGCTGCAGCGATTTGGCCAGTCAAAGGTGTATTCAAATGCCAAAGGGAAATTCACTCAAGACGATTTAGCAATATTGATTACAACCAGTGGCGCAAAGAGTCAGATCAAGTTTTGGGGAAACTGGATGCCTGATGCCTACCAACCAGCACCTTTTCCGCAAGGGCGTCTCTGTGATCTTGAAGCAGATTTAATCCCAGCCAAGGGCGGTTTTAGAACTGATCAAACAGACGATGTGATCATCTCGATCAGCGATGCCGTTGTTCAGTTAAGTGGTTTCATATCCTGTTCACCTCGAACAGGGATTGCTGACGGTTCTTACAAAAGAATAAAGTGAACAGCTCGCTGTTAGCGCGTTGGGTATCGCGGCTGCCGTTCTACTACGGTTGGGTACTGATTGGCATCGCGTTCATCACGATCGCGATCGGGATTAGCGCGCGCACTTCGTTTTCACTATTGCTGCCACCACTCATCGACGAATTTCACTGGTCGCGCGGTTTAGCCTCAGGGTCTTTTGCGTTTGGCTTTTTAGTGTCGGCGCTGATTAGTCCCCTGGTCGGACAGGTGATGGACCGCTACGGGCCTCGTTTCTTGCTTCTCGCTGGCGCCGGCTTCACCGCGCTGGGCTTAGTGCTAGCGACCATGATGCAAGAGCCGTGGCAGCTTTATGCGACGCTCGGGTTTCTTGTGGGGGGCGGTACAAACCTCATGGGGTACAGCGTTCACTCGATCTTTTTGCCTAACTGGTTTGTGCGCCACCGCGGCATGGCCCTGGGTATTGCATTTTCAGGCGCAGGGATTGGGGCGTTGGTGATTTTGCCTTGGTTACAAGAGATCATCATTCGCGCGGGCTGGCGTGCCTCATGTCTGGCGCTCGGGGCGGTCGTATTGTTTGTGCTCGCACCGCTTAGTTTTTTTGTCTGGCGCCGCCCAGAGGATCTGGGGCTTGAGCCAGACGGGCAGCGCGCTCAAACAGAGGCCGAAGTGAGTGCAAGGGTGTCAAACGTGGTTGACCACGTGTGGGTCAACAACGAATGGACGATCGCAAAAGCGATGCGAATCCATCGTTTCTGGTGCATCATATTTGGCTATTTTTGTGCACTGTTTGCTTGGTACGCGGTGCAAGTTCATCAAACAAAATATCTTGTAGAAATTGGCTTCAGCCCGGCTACGTCTGCTTGGGCACTAGCACTTGTAAGCGGCGTTGGTATGTTTGGGCAAATCGGCATGGGCGCACTGTCTGACCGAATTGGTCGAGAGTGGGCGTGGAGCGCCAGTTGCTTGGGTTCAGCGATCTCGTGCGCGGCTTTGCTGGCGCTTGAGGGTACGCCCACTCTGTGGTTGCTGTACGTGATGGTGCTGTCGCAGGGCGTGTTGGGCTATGGCATGACTACGTTAATGGGTCCCATTGTGATGGAAATGTTTCAAGGTAAATCCTTCGGCTCAATCTTCGGTGTGGTGACAATCGCAGTGATGGCCGGAGGCGCCGTTGGGCCTTGGGTGACGGGCGTGATTTACGATGAAACGGGTAGCTATCGCGTCGCCTTTGCGCTTTCACTTGCGTGTTGTTTGCTAGCAAGTGTCGCGATCTGGATCGCAGCGCCGCGTAAGGTGCGATTGGTGCAGGGGAGGGTTAAACGGTGAATTCGCTCATTGGGGCATGCGCGTGAAACTCTAACTCATAAGTCTTCAAGCTTTACCTTCACAGTTTTTCCGCCTCGGCGAGATTCCACAACGCTGATCAATAACATGTCAGCAAACTTTTCTAGCAAAGTTTCACGCACTTTTGCACACAGCACATAGATAGTTGGTCGCTTGTGATTGAACCTAGGTGCGGCAGAAGGTTTCATGCTGATCAGGGGTAATGCTGGCTTAATGAATGACTAAGGCGCTACGCGAGCTATCTCTGGAAAATGTCCAAACTTTGGGTTTGGATTTAGGGCTTGGGAATCATCTCTTTAACGATCTTGCCGTCTTTCATATAGATAAATGGTGTACCAGTTTCTTGTGACACTTTTCGAGCCGCTTTTCGGGCTCGCTTTAACGCTCGAATGATGGGCAGCAAGTCTTCTGGATATTTTTGGTTTTTTTTGACCATTGTTTATGCGGTGTTACTTTTTGATGGAATCGGTTTGCTCTGCAGATTTGATTAATTCGGGTAACTGCAACAGCAATGAGGGCAAGGCCGTTTGTACTGTGTCCCAAACGACTTCCAGGTTGATATCGAAGTAGCCATGCGCGATTCGATTTCGCATACCTCTCATACTTCGCCAAGAGATCTCATTGTGCTTGGCAGCAAACTCTGGAAATTGATCCATTACTTTGGTGGCGGCTTCTCCGATTACGATCAGGCTCATCACCACAGCGCTTTGGGTGCGCTTATCGTCATGAAAATCTGCTTGATCGAGCCCTTCAACAAAGCTGCATGCATCTGAGGCTGCAACCTGCATATGACCGAGGTAATCAGTGAGCCATTGGCCCGTCATACGGGAATCGCTTCTTGCAAAACTTGCTGTCGAAATT